>JAZFPV010000080.1:0-9915 GCA_036444795.1 Thermoplasmata archaeon | reverse complement strand
CATGAGGAAACCTTTTAGCACACCGGCCAGGCATCATTTGCTGTCCTCATGTTCGACGAGAGGAGTCTCGGCGAGACTCAGATTCTGGCGGCCCTCATCGGCGTCTCGGAGATGGTGAGCAACCTCTCCGATCTCTCCGAGGTCCTTCGGACGGTGGTACGGATCTCCCCGCAGCTCGTGCGAGTGGACCGGGCCGCGATCTTCCTCGATGATCCACGGAACCAGGTCCTTGTCCCCGCGGTGGCCTACTGTCCCCGCGATGCCTTTGCCAACGTCCTGATGGAGCGTCAACTGAGCCATGCCGAGGTCCCGAAACTCGTAAGGAAGGTCATCACCCAAAGACTCCCCTCTGTGGTTCGCGACCTCCCCCAGGAGGACCTGCTTCCTCAGAAGATCATCCGAGCCTGGCAGCTCAAGTCCATGCTCATCGTGCCCTTGGTCTACACAGGGAATGCCCTCGGGCTCATGACACTGGACAGCACCACCTCTCGCCATTACTTCACGAGCAAGGAGATCAACGTGGTCAGTGGCATCGGGAACCAGTTGGCGTCGGCCGTCGAGAACGGACGGCTGCAGGACGAATCCCATCGGGTCTTTCGAAAACTGGAGGACCTAGCGGAGAGCCTGGCAGACGCCGCGATCAAGGTCGACGGCGAAATGCGCGTTCGCGGCATCTCCCCCCTAAGCGCGAAATTCCTCGGGTGGAAGGAGGCGGACCTGACGGGCAAGGCCTGGGCGCGCGTGCTCAAGCCTAAGGACGACCGAGGGCGGTTACTGGCGGAGATGGACTTCGTCGGCAAGAAGCCCCTCCTGAACGGGGAGATGTCTAGGGGGTTGAAGGCGTTCTTCACGAAACCCAATGGGACGAAGGTATACTCCCACATCCGCGCATTGGCGCTGCGGGGGCGCGGGGAACGGCCCTCCCGGCTCTACTTCATTTTCAAGAAGGCGGCGATTCCCAAGAAAAAACCGGCCGCTCCGAAGAAACAGCGGGCCCGTCCCAAGAGACTGATCCCGTCCACAGGCCGAAAGAGAGACACCCGGGTGAAGGTCGCCTCCGCGCAGTCCTCATCCCGCTGACCCGTGGAGCGGGCGTGGGGCTAATCCTTCCGTTCCTCGACGAGCTCGACCATCTCCCCGCGCTCTCGCAGCTTGCGAAGCTCTCGGGCGTCGATAAGCGGGACCCCTCGGAGGCTGACCTTCTCGCGTCGGGCCACAAACATGACGGGCTCTCGCTCCACCACCTTGGAGAGGTTGGCCACGACCTCCGCCTTCTGGCGGAGGGTCTTCTCCTGCTTATCCATCCCCGTGAGGAAGAGGATGGCCTCGTCCTTGGTGATGGCGTCGAAGGGGGACCGCTTGGTGAGGAACACGTCGTATCCCAGCTTGGTGAGGAGTTCACGAATCACCCCATGGAACTCCTTGGCCGGAGAGGCGCGGGTCGTCCGGCCCTCCTCCTCATGGAGGCCGAAGGGGTCCAAGGGAAGGACGAGGGGCTCGTTGAGGAACTCCTCCAAGCGGGAGGCCGCTTCGACCGTGGCACTCATCCCGTCCAAGTACATCTGGATCGTGCGTCGGGAGACGTGGGCGACCTCGGCCATCTGCCCCAGCGAGACGCCCATCTCCTTCCGGAACCGACGGAGCACGTCGGCATTGAGCCGCACGTAGAGGCCACCGGGGGCCGAGAAGATGAAGGGCGGGACTCCCTCCTCCAAGAACTCCTGCAAGGTCTCTGGCGTGGCGATGGGGATGCCGAAGCGGGAGTAGACGACGCCTTCTTGGAGGGCCCCGCTGCTGCTCTTCAGCCCCACGAGGAGGGTGGCGCCATCGAGGCTGTAGGCGATGGCCTTTAGCTCACGGGCGGCGTCTCGACTGAGGGCGTCGACGTTCAGGAGGACTTTCACGAGCAGGAGCGTGGCGTCGCGCCGGGCGGCGAGGTCGAAGCTCAGCCCGCGGCTCCGATGCTGCTCGCTGACGAAGAAGCCCGTGTGCGCGAGGAGATCACGCGCCTCCGTGAGAAGTTGGGCCCGGTCCACGGTTTGACTATAAATAACCTTCTATATAAAGGAACCCAGGCGCCTATCGGGCGTGTCTCCTCACCCGCCCTACGACGCAGGTTCGAGGACGGCCTTATACTCCGGCGGCCTATCTTGGCCGCATGCCCGGACGGCTCTTCGAAGGGAAAGTTCTCGTGACCGATGAGGCCGACGGGAGCCGCTTGTACAACCGCGGCTACTTTGGGAATCCCCTTCCGGGCGGGGGGGTCGAACTCGACCTCGTGGAGGCGGCCTATCTCAGCGAGACGGGGAAGCTTGACATCACCAAGGCCGGTCGGAAGCTGGGAATCAAGAACCTCTTCCGGCAGGGGGATGCCGCCCTCCCGAATTTCGAGATTCGGTACCTGGTCTACCGAGATCTTCGACAGCGGGGGTATGTCGTCAAGGCGGGCGTGCCCCCCCTGGACTTCCGCGTCTTCCCCCGAGGGGCCGGACCCGACAAGGCCCCGACGCGGTACTGGGTCCTCGCCCTCTCGGAGCGGAGCCTCTTCGACCTGAGGGAACTCGAGGACCACCTCGGCCGGGTGGCCCGCGTCCGGAAGGAACTGCTCCTCGCCGTCGTGGATGAGGAGAGCGACATCACGTACTACCGCGTCTCCAAGGCCTCACCCCGGGGCAGCCTGCATGACGACCTATCGGGGATCGAGGCCGAGGCGCTCTTCCTCAATGACCGGTCGTTGGTGGTGGATCCGCAGAGTGCCCGGGCGCTCTACGAGCGGGGCTTCTACGGGAAGATGCTGGGGGAGCGCCTCCAGCTGTCGCTCTTGGAGACGCTGTACCTGGCCAAGCGGGGGGCACTGGTCGTCCGGAAAGCCCAGACCGGCCGGAAGGTGGGGCTCGCTACGCTCCTGCGGGAGGCCGTCCAGATCCAGACGGACTTCACACTCCGCATGCAGGTATACGAGGACCTGAAGGAGCGGGGGATTCTGGTCAAGACCGGCTTCAAGTACGGCGCCCACTTCCGCGGCTACGAGGGGGACCCCGATGCCAGCCACGCCAAGTTTCTCATTCACGCGCTGCCCCCGGACTTTACCGGAACCTGGCCCGAGATAAGCCGGGCCGTGCGCCTGGCCCACGGCGTCCGGAAGGAGATTCTCCTCGGCCGGACGGGGGAGGATGTGGCGTACCTCCGCCTCCAACGCGTGCGGCCGTAAGGGGTTTCCCGCGGTCCGCCTTCGCTTGACCGTGACGTCGGAGCCTCGGATCCAGCCTGGGACTTTCTCGATCGTTGCTCGCGACCCGGAAACCGGGGACCTCGGCGTGGCTACGCAGTCCCGATTCATCGCGGTGGGCGCCGTCGTGCCCTGGGCGCGCGCAGAGATCGGCGCGGTCGCCACCCAGGCCCGGGCGAATGTCTCGTTCGGTCCCAAGGGCTTGGACCGAATGGGGAGGGGGGAAGACGCCGCCGATGTCATCGCCCATCTGACGCGGGAGGATCCGCAGGCGCCCATGCGCCAAGTGGGGATGGTGGACGGGCAGGGCCGGGCGGCCGCGTTCACAGGCGAGGAGTGCCTCGCCTGGGCGGGCCACGTGGTGGGCGCGGGCTTTTGCCCGCTGGGGAACATCTTGGCCTCCGAAGAGGTGGTCGACGAGATGCCGGCCGCCTTCGAGGGGACGGAGGGGGCCCTTCCGGAGCGACTCCTCGCCGCCCTGGAGGCCGGCCAGCAGGCCGGGGGCGACCGGCGCGGGCAGCAATCCGCTGCCTTGCTGGTGGTCCGAAAGGGCGGAAGCTACGGTGGCTTCACGGACCGGTACATCGACCTGCGGGTGGACGACCACCCGACTCCCATCGCGGAGTTAAATCGGGTCTTCCAGATCTATGACCTAACCCTCCTCCAAAGGGAGGATCCCCAGGATGTGGTCCGACTCCAGGGACCCGTAGTGGAGGACATCCAGGCCCGCTTAGCGAAGGCCGAATTCTACGGGGGGCCGGTCGATGGGCGCTGGTCAGGGGAGTGTGAGAAGGCCCTGGAACGTTTCTTCCACGTTCACAACTTTGAGAACAAGTGGAGGGACGACGGCTTCCTCTGGGGTTCCGTCTACCGGTACATGAAGGAGGGGCTACCTCGGGACTAGGTGGCCCGGTACACGACACGCCCGCCGAAGATCGTCATGTGGACAGGAATCGTCTGGATGGATTCGGGGCGCTCGCGCGGGTCCTTCTCCAGGATCACGAGGTCGGCCAGCTTTCCCGGCTCCAGGGATCCCTTGAGATCCTCCTCTCCGCTGGCGTACGCTGAGCCTAAGGTGTAGGCTCGCAGGGCCTCCTCCGCCGTCAGGCGCTGGGCCTCGAAGGGGGCGTTGACGGCCCAGTGTACCCCGTAGAGAGGGGAGAGGGGCATGTTGTCCGATCCAAAGGCGAGGGGGATGCCCATGTCAAGGACGCGCCGGAAGGGATTGTTCCGTTCCAGTCGGGTCGGACCGAGTCGGTCCTCGTACATCCCCCCGGGCAAGCTCCACTGGCCGACGAAGTTGGGCTGCATGGAAGCGACGAGACCTTGCCTCCGGGCCTCCTTGAGATCCTCGTCCGACGGCAGTTCCAGGTGTTCGACGCGATGGCGAACCCCTCGACCCCCCTCTGCGGCGAGGTGTTGAATCGCCGTCCGGATGCCCCGGTTGCCGATGGCGTGCAGGGCGAGCTGGAAGCCCCCCGCGGCCGCGTCCCGGACGAGGGAGCTGGCTTCCTCCTCCGAGTAGATGAGCATGCCCCGGTTGCCCGGCTCGTCCGCGTACTCCTCCGTCAACGCGGCCGTCCTGGCTCCCAGCGAGCCGTCAAAGAAGGCCTTCAGCGGCCCGAGGCGGAGGAGGCCCCCCCCGATCCCGGTTCCGAGGCCCCCTTCCAAGAGCGGAGGAAGACCCTCCGCCCGAGGCATCAGATTCACCCGGAGGGCGAGTTCCCCGGCGCGCTGGAGGGCCAGGTAGGCGGAGACGCCTTGGGGGCTGATCGTCTCGGAGGCGGAGGTAATGCCCAGGCGATGGGCGTCCCGAATCATGGCCTGAAGCCCCTCCTGCATCGTGGCGGCATCAGGCCGGGTGGCCTCGCGAACCACCTCCATGGCCTCCTCCTTGAGCACACCCGTCGGCTCGCCGGCTTGGTCCCGCTCCACGCCCTCCACGCCCTCGAGGGACAGACGCCTAAGACCCGCGGAGTTGACCACGGCCATGTGGGTATCGACTCGCGAGAGCGCGACCGGATGGTCGGGCACGACGTGGTCCAGGTCCGTCCGCACAGGGTAGCTGCGGATCGGCCAGTGGCTCTCGTCCCAATTGTGACCGAGCAACCAGCTGCTCGGGGGAACCCTCTCCGCTTCTGCGGCCACTCGACTCTGGACGTCCTCCAGGGACCCGGCGGAGGCCAGATCCACGGAGTTCATGCGGGCACCGTAGGTTGCAAGATGGGCGTGGCAATCGTTGAATCCGGGGAGAACCAGCCTTTCTTCGACGTCGAGGACGCGCGTCTTGGGCCCCTCAAATCCGAAAGCTTCAGCTCGTTTCCCCACGGCCAAAATCCGACCGTCGCCCAGGGCCACGGCCTCGGCCTCCGGGACCTCTTCCGACCATGTGAGAACGCGTCCCCCTACGAGAATGAGATCGGCCGTCAGCCTCGTCGCGCCACCTTCTTCAGCCTCCTTATGGCCTCCTGAAGGGTCTCAATTCGCTTGGGGAAAGCGAAGCGAATGAAGGATCGGCCGTCCGCGGGGTCGGCGAAGAAACTGCTGCCGGGAACCACGGCCACCCCAACCTCCTCGACCAGGAAGCGACTGAATGCCACGTCATCCATGTCGGTCAGGGGGCGGATGTCCGCCATGATGTAGTAGGCCCCCTCCGGCTTGCTACACTTGAATCCGATGGCCGTGAGCGCGTCGAAGAGGACGGCCCGCCGTTCCGTGTACCCCTCCCGCAAGCCCTCGAAGTAGGGATTGTCCATCCGAAGGGCGTAGGCCCCGGCGATCTGCAGGGGGTGCGGCGCTCCGACCGTGAGGAAATCGTGGGTTCGTTTCATCGCCTCCGTGAGAGTGCGAGGGGCGAGGGCGTATCCGAGGCGCCACCCCGTCACACTAAAGGTCTTCGAGAGGCCACTGATGGTGACGGTATGTTCCCACATTCCATCGAGGGTGGCGATGCTCACGTGACGGCGGCCGTCGTAGACGATGTGCTCGTAAATCTCATCCGTGACGCACACGACGTCGTGGTCCGTGCACAGGTCGGCCACGAGCCGAAGGGTCCCCTCGTCGAAGACCCGGCCGGTGGGGTTGTTCGGCGTGTTGAGGATGATGGCCTTCGTGTTCCGGCGAAAGGCGGCCTTCAGCGCTTCCTCATCCAGCCGGTAGGAGGGCCACTCCATGCGGACGAACACGGGGCGGGCGCCCGAGACGAACGCGTCGGGCCCGTAGTTCTCGTAAAACGGCTCTAGGATCACGACCTCCTCCCCGGGGTCGATGAGGGAGAGCATGGCGGCCATCATGGCCTCCGTCGCCCCGCATGTGACGACGACATGGGCATCGGGGTCCACCTGGAGGCCTTGAAACCGGAGGGCGCTCTCTGCGATGGCCTGACGGAAGTCCTCGGCGCCCCACGTCGTGGCATACTGGTTGTACCCTTCCAGGAGGGCGCGGCGCGCCGCCTCCAGAATCTCCTTCGGCGGGTCAAAGTCGGGGAAGCCCTGGGAGAGGTTAATGGCCTGATGCCGGTTGGCCAGCCGGGTCATCTCGCGGATGACCGATTCGGGAAAGTGTTGAACCCGATCGGAGACCCGGGGGTCGGCGATGGCGAAGGCCTTCGCCCCCCCCTCCCGCGGCGGGGATGCCATGCTCGGGGGCCCAATCCGGCGTCCACTAAATAGGTGCTTCCAGACCCGGCCCGTAGCTATATTTATCGCGCGGGAGGTTGAGACGGGAGCCATGACGGAGTGGACGCCTCGGCAGCTGGAGATCCTGGACCACACCCGGACGCTCCGGCTGGCCACGATCTCACCCCGCGGCGATCCCTTCAACGCGCCGGTCCGCTTCTACTTCGACGGGGCCTCGCTCTACATTACCTCGCCTGCGGAGTCCGAGCAGATCGCGCATCTCCACGCCAACCGTCGCCTTGCGGTTCTCGCCGACCTGTCCGAGGACGGGGCCTTGCAGGGCTTCGTGGTGCAGGGTTTGGCCCAGTGGGTGCATAGCGACCGCGAGGCCCAGGGAGTTTGGGAGGCGATGACGGCCAAATATCCTGCCCGCCCCCCTGAGGAGGTCCGGGGCGCGCTCGTGAAGATCGACGCCGTTCGGGTTCGCGACCTCGATTAGTCGTTCGGCCGCCGGCGATGCGTTAAGTAGCGAGGGCACCGTAATGGCCTGCCCTGCCATCCGGAGGCGGGCATCGGAGGAGGCCTCGATGACCACGATTGGCACCATCATCCTGAAGAGCTTTCACGAGACCAGGCCGAAACTGGCCTCGATCCTGAATGTGGGGGAGCGGAGGGCTCTCACCAAAGCCATGTTCGAGGATGTGACCAACGCGGCCCAGGGTTGCCCGGAACTCAGTCAGATCGCCGTCGTGAGTCCGGAGGATGAGGTGCTGGAGCGGGCGAAGGAGCGGGGGCTCTGGCCGATCAAGGAGACCGACCCCCAGGACATGGACAGCGCCTTCCACTTGGGTGTGCAGTTCTCGAAGGAGCGCGGGGCCGACACCCTGGTGTCCCTCCCGAGTGACCTCCCCCTCCTGAACTCAGACGACTTGACCTACCTCCTGGGACGGGTCCTCAAGGAACCCTCCGTCTTGGTGGTCCCCTCGACCATCGGTCCGGGGACCTCCATCCTGGTCACCTCCCCCCCGAACGTCATCCCGCCCCGATTCGAGGCCGACGACCATCTGGCCCACTTGGAGGAGGCCATGCGGAAGGACGTCCCGGCCTCGGTCGTGGACCTGCTTCAAGGCGGTTTGGACGTCGACACGCCGAAGGATCTCGCCCGCCTCTTCTTGGTGGAACGGCAGAGCAAGACGCGAGAGCTCTTGGAGGACATGGAGCTCCTCGACCGCTTCCGCCCCTACTTCTAGGGCTAGAGCTCCACGTCGATGTCGAGCTTCTGCGTGAGCTCCTTGTAGCGGTTTCGAATCGTGACTTCCGTCACCCCGGCGACGTCGGCCACCTCTCGCTGGGTCCGGCGCTCGTTGCCCAGGATGGAGGCGATGTAAATCGCCGCGGCCGCGACCCCGGTGGGTCCCCGACCGGAGGTGAGTTCCTTCTCCGTGGCATCCTTCAGGATATCCATGGCCTTGGATTGGACTCCCCCGGACAGCTTGAGCTCGCTGCAGAAACGAGATACGTAGTCCTGAGGCCGGGTGGGCATGAGCCTGAGCTTCAACTCCCGGGTCATGAAGCGATAGGTCCGGCCGATCTCTTTCCGCGTGACACGGGAGGCGTTGGCGATCTCGTCTAGGGTTCGCGGCACGCCGTTCCGGCGACAGGCGGCGTAGAGGGAGGCCGCCACGACCCCCTCGATGGAGCGCCCGCGGATCAGATTCTTGTTCACGGCCTTCCGATAGATCACCGCCGCCGTCTCCCGGACGTTTCGCGGGAGGCCCATCCCGCTCGCCATCCGATCGAGCTCGCTCAGGGCAAAGGCCAGGTTCCGTTCCGTGGCGTTGCTTACCCGAATCCGGCGTTGCCACTTCCGCAGGCGGTAGAGCTGGGCCCGGTTCTTGGTCGGAATCGCCTTCCCGTAGGAGTCCTTGTTCTTCCAGCCGATCGTGGTCGAGAGGCCTTTGTCGTGAATCGTGTAGGTCATGGGCGCCCCCGTGCGCGCGCGCTTCTCTCCCTGCTCCATATCAAAGGCACGCCACTCGGGGCCCTGATCGATCATGCCCTGTTCGATAACCAAGCCGCATTCCTGGCAGACCAGCTCGCCGCGGGCCTCGTCGTACGCCAGGTTCGCACTCCCGCACTCGGGACAATGGATGGGCTCCTCGACCTGTTCCACGGTCTTTCGCTTCATTTCGGTTCCTCAACGTAAACCCCCGACCCCAGGAGGCTGAGCTTGGGCTGCGTCGCCGGCTTCACCGTGACGTACGGGGCCCGGACCGGACCAAAGACCCGGACGACCCGCCCGAGGTTCCGCTTCCGATGATCGAGGACCCCGGCACCGGGGGTCGGAGCGAACGTCGCCTTGACCACGAGGTCACCTCGGTAGGAGAAGTCTTTAATGATGCCCAGCTTCTTCATGAGTGCCTCCGGTGGGGGAGATACGCGACTATCGCGGGTCTAGGTACTTAATGCTTCCGAAACGTTTTACTAATCTGAGCATAACGATTGAGAATCCTTCGCCGCCCATTCCCGAGGAGGCGAACTCCTCGTTTGACCATCCCGCCCTGCCGTTTTCAAGCGGATCGATCCCATGAAAGTCGCCCTGGGCGGTACCTTTGACCCGATCCACGACGGACACGCGGTGCTCCTCGGCCGGGCCTTCGGGGCGGCGGAGGAGGTCCTCATCGGACTCGCGTCGGACGAGATGACGGCGCGGAAGGAGGGCCACGTTGCCCCCTTCCCCGAGCGGAGACGAAGGTTGAAGAGGTATCTCAAGGACCGCGGATGGACGCAATACCGGATCGAAGAGATTCATCAGCGGTTCGGACCCGCGGATCGCATCGAGGACTTGCAGGGCATCGTCGTATCCCCCGAAACGGAGCAGACAGCGCACGACCTGAATGCGGCCCGGGAGGCGCGGGGTCTGGCCCCCTTAGAGGTCCTCACTGTCCCGTACCTGCCGGCGGAGGACGGCCTGCGCATCTCCTCCACACGCGTGCGTCGAGGCGAGATCGATGCAGCGGGGAAAGTTCTGCGAACCCTGCACGTCAGAGTCGGCACGACAAACCCGGC
>JAZFPV010000079.1:0-2149 GCA_036444795.1 Thermoplasmata archaeon | reverse complement strand
CTCCCTCGCGGAGGGAAGACAGGGCTCCGTGTCTCTCGAGGAACGCAAGATGGTACTGGAGGCCCCGTACATCCATGTCAAGGCGGCGCTCCAGATCACGCAGGTGGAGCCCCGGGTACTTGGTGAGAAGTTCGAAGACCCGCCGACGACTCTCGAGGTCTAGGACCTCCTTCAAGACGATCTCCTTCGAAACAGGGCGAAATAGAAGCTCACGAGAATCGCCGTGTCGAAGAGGGCAGAGTACAGCAACAGTCCCTCGGGTAGAGACGCAAAGAGGAACGCCGTGAGGATGAGATTTTTGGCAAAGAAGGCGCCAAACGCCACAGAGATGAGGAGAATGCGGCGCTCCCGGGATCGGAGGTAGGAGAGGAGGGCGACGACGAGGAGGACGAGGGAGAGAACGGTGGCCCAGGCGAGGGCCCCAATCTGAAGGTCGATATGGAAGGTCATCGACTACCGATGGCCTGTCACACTTTAGAGGATTCGTTGGGCGGGCGGAGGGCCTCCACAAAGCAGATATGGACGCCCACCGCTGGCGGCTCGATGCCCCAGATCACCGCTCACGGCGGCATCGGCCAGATTGGTGGCAACAAGATTCTCGTCGAGGACCAAGATGCCCGGGTCTTCCTTGACATGGGGCAGACGTTCCATCTCCTCGACGACTTCTTCGTGGACCCCTGGCTGGTCCCGCGGAAGCGGTTCGGTCTCCGAGATTATCTCTCGCTTGGACTCATGCCCCGCATCCCGGGGTTGTATGCGGAGGAGAAACTCCAGGGTTCCGATATGGCGTATGAGCCCCCGGCCTTCGATGGAATCTTCATCAGCCACTGTCATTTCGACCATATCTTCCACCTGCAGTTCGTGGATCCCGCCATCCCGGTCTACCTGGGGGAGACCGCGAAAATCATCATCGACGCGTGGGCGGCGACCTCGTCCTTCCTCCGTCTGGGGGACCACGATTTTCGAACCTTTCGAACAGGGGACACGATCCAGGTTCACGGCCTCGAGGTGGAGCCCATCCACGTAGACCATTCCGTCCCCGGGGCGTACGGCTTCGTGCTCCACACGTCGAACGGGGCGGTCGTGTACACGGGAGACCTCCGCCGGCACGGGCCCCACGGGGAGATGACGGACGACTTCCTGCAGGCGGCGGTCGAGGCCAAGCCGGCGGCCTTGGTGACCGAGGGCACGCGGATGGCGCCGGAGGAAACTCGGAAGGACCTCACGGAGGAGCAGGTCCAAAAGATGAGCACGGAGGTCATTGCCAACGCGGGCCCGCGTCTGGTGACCGCGACCTTTTACCCGCGGGACATCGACCGGATGCGGACCGTCTATCTCGCGGCGACCGAGAGCGGACGCGAATTCATCACCTCGTCCCGGACGGCGTTCCTCCTCCGGGCCCTGGAACGCGACACCGGCTTGCACTTCCCCCAGGTCTTCCGGGATTACGGGGCGAAGGCCTACTTCCGGGAGATGAAGCAGCCTGCCCGATGGGAGACCCGATTGCGAGATGACCTGGGGGACCGAGCCGTCGATGCCGCCTACGTGCGGGGCCACCAGGACGAGACGGTCCTACAGCTCGACTTCCCCCACATGGCGGAACTGGTAGACGTCAACCCCACGCCCGGCGGGGAGTTCATCCACTCCAAGAGCGAGCCGTTCGAGGAGAATGACCTCGAGGACAAGATTCTCCATCGGTGGTTGGAGCGGTTCGGTCTGCGCCATCGCCAGCTCCACGCGAGCGGACACCTCAGTCGGCCGGAACTGGAGACGATGGTGCGTGAGATGAATGCAGGCAAGGTCATTCCCGTGCACACGGAGCATCCGGAGCTGTTCCTCGGCTTGGCAGGGAAAGTGACCCTCCCTCAACCCGGACAGCCGATTCCGGTCTAGTTCGAGGGCGACCGATGAGCATGCTTTAGTACAGGGCAGAGGGGTGGGATGGTGATTGATTCTCACGTTCCTCTCTAGCCTCGCCCCCTGGTCGAGCACTCAGCCTGGCCCGTGTGGCCCTTGATTGCGTTCCGAAGGGACATGGAGGCCCTGACCAAATCCTTGGCCGAAGTCGTCGATGATCCCGAACAGAACCCCCCGTAGGGAGGCTAGGGAAGGCGGCCGAGGCCCGAACAGGCCTTCCCACTTGCTTCTG
>JAZFPV010000078.1:0-11424 GCA_036444795.1 Thermoplasmata archaeon | reverse complement strand
GGACCCCGTCTGACAGTCCAGAAAGAACAGGCACGTGAAGTTTTATCACGGGATTCCCGATTCCCTGCAACGGGGGAGTAAGAACGGCACGAAGGGGATCCATCGCTCGTGGGCTCGTACTGATGTTTCTCGTAGCTCCTCTCCTCTGGTTCGCCGTTTTTGGAGGCTTCATTAGTTCGATGGCCGTGGGGTTTGGGCTCATTGTGCTGGCGTTGGTCGTCGCAGTGGCCGGATTCGGTCTCTTCATCTATGGATTGGTCGCCAAGAGTGATCTCGAGAGAGCTGTTCTTGCGGGAGAGGCCATGGTCGCCAATCAGACAGCTCCCGCCCCGGAGCCCCAAGGCAAGTATTGCCCCGATTGCGGGACGTTGAACGCCCCCGAGGCCAGCGTTTGCGTATCTTGCGGGGTTCAGTTCCCGGAGGGTTGGCCCCGACCTCCGTGGGGGTGAGAGGGGGGGTAACCCCCACCTCGTCCGGGCGTCTGCAGCCACGGACCTCCACGAACGAGGGGTCCGGGAGAAGGACATCATGTACCAGGGCGCGTGGAAGACCGGGGCCGCCCTCTGTCGGTATCTCCGGGGAGACCCGGAGGCCCTTCGCGAGCGGCTCCGAGAGGGTCTTGACCTGTGACCGGAGCGCTCCCAGTTTCAACTATTCGCAGAATCTGGGCGCATCGGTTCTCAGGCATGAATCTAGGGTCGGCACCCTTTTATAGAAACTTCCCAGAAATTGGAGGCCAGGATGAGTGAAGGGTAACGCCCGGAGGCGACATGCTGTTTCGAACCCGCAAGCACCTGAGGGCGAACGACGAGGCCGTCGCGTCCACCGTAGGGACCGTGATGGCCCTCATGGTCGCCATGACGTTTCTGGCCCTCATCGTCAACCAGTATGTGCCCGTCTGGCAGGAAGAGAGCGAGGCGGCCCACATGAATGCCGTCCTGGGTGATTTCGGCAACCTGAAGAGCGCCATCGACGCCCAGATCGTCTCGGCCCAGGTGACAATCGCGGGGGGCACCACCTACATCCCGATTGAAACCTACAGCCCCATCAGCATGGGCATTGACGGCGTGCCCATCTTCTCCACCCCTACGGTCGGATCCCTGACCGGAAACGGGGACGCCGCCCCGTGGTCCGTCCAGTTCACCTACGCCATCGATGGCACGCCCTACGTGGTGAACCAGTCTGCCTCCGGAAGCGTGGTGTTGCACGTAGCGGACCGCTACAACGTGCCCTTTGACCTCGCGTACGAGAGCGGGGCGGTCATCCTTGCCCAGAGCGTAGGCTCCGCTATCCGCATCAGCCCCCAGTTCACAGCGCTCAACGGGAGCCGCGGCGTGAACCTGGGCTTCGCCCTCGTCCAGCTGATCGGGTCGGGGAACGCGGCCGGACACGGCACGGAGGGGATCCGGAGCAAGCTCCTCAGTCTCGACATGCAGGAGTACGATTCGCTCCAGAGCTCCATCTGGATCAACCATACGACTCGATACGGCGGCGCATGGTACACGCACTTCAACACCACCCTCGCCCTGGCGTTCGGCATTCTGAACGCGGACTTTGGCGGTCCCGGCTACAGCTACGTCGAGTCCCCTGCGGGGCAGACCGTGACGACCCCCTTCTACGTCCTGAGCCGATCTGAGGTCAACCTCACGCACACGGTGAGCCTGGAGATCGTGTACGATCCGGTCGGCGGCGTCCTCATCAACGGCTTCGCCCTGAATCAAGCGTACGTGAGCATCGCGGTCGGGCGAGGGGGCTCGACGCCGGAGGTGTAAAGTGAAGCTCCTTGAACGACAGGTCAAGGTGAAGATGCCCCGACGGGCCCTGGAAAAGGGCCATGTCTGGACCCCCGGCCGGGGGTCGCAGCTCACGCCCATCCCACCCGTCTCGGAGCACAACGTGGAAGAGATCGAAATCTACGCCGTCCGGCCTCCCTTCTGCTTCGTCCGAGTCCTCTTCTACAAGGACGATTCGGAGTACGTGTACGAGGTGTGGGAGCCCCGGCTCAACCAGCGGGAGTCGGAGCTCCTGGACCGGATCAAGGACTCCCTCGTGCGGACCCTCTCGTACAGCTTCCACGTCCGGACCATCCCGGAGAAAGAGCAGTTCCTCACGGAGGCCGTGACCAGTTTCATCACCTCTCGAGACATCGACCTGGAGAGCCGTTCCAGCGAGAAAATCATTTACTACATCGTGCGGGACTTCGTCGGGTTTGACATCTGTGACGCGCTCATCAACGACCCCGCGGTCGAGGACGTCAGCTGCGACGGGGTCAACATCCCCCTCTTCGTGTTCCACCAGAAGTACGAGTCCATCAAGACCAACGTGGTCTTTCCGGACGATGAGACCCTGAACTCCTTCGTCATCAACCTGGGGCAGCGTTGCAGCAAGTCCATCTCCGTGTCGAGCCCCATCCTCGACGGGACGACCGTGGAGGGCCACCGGGTCCAGGCCACCTACGCCCGGGAGGTCACCACACGGGGCTCCAGTTTCACCATCCGGCGCTACAAGGAGAAGCCATTCACCCCGATCGAACTCATCACGTTCAACACGGCCTCCATCGAGATGATCGCCTACCTCTGGCTGGCCGTCGAGCACGGGAAGTCCATGATGGTCTGCGGGGGGACGGCGGCCGGGAAGACGGCGACGCTCAACAGCTCCGCGCTCTTCATTCGACCGGGCGCCAAGATCGTCTCCATCGAGGACACCCGAGAAATCAACCTGCCTCACGAAAACTGGATTCCCGGAACGACCCGCAGCGGGAGCGGGGAGCGACAGGCCGACGGGAAGGCCCCCGGGGAGATCGATATGTACGATCTCGTGCGGGCCGCCTTGCGTCAGCGTCCCAACTACATCCTCGTGGGCGAGGTTCGAGGGAAGGAGACGTATACCATGTTCCAGGCCATGGCCACGGGGCACCCCACCATGAGCACGATGCACGCGGACAGCGTGAAGTCCATGGTGAACCGGCTCGAGAACCCCCCCATCAACACGCCGCGGATTCTGCTCACCGCCCTGAACTTCGTGATCATCCAGGCGCAGGTCCGCATCGGGACGGACAGCGTCCGGCGCATCCGACAGATTGTGGAGCTGGTGGGCTTCGAGCCCGAGACGAACGAACTCATCACGAACACGGTCTACGAGTGGGACCAGGCGACGGACACGTTCGCGTTCAAGGGCCACTCCTTCCTCTTCGACGAGGTCATGGAGATGAAGAACCTGACCCATGACGAGATGGAGACCGAGGTCCAGAACCGGATCACTGTCCTCAGGTACCTCGTGGAGAAGGACATCCGCGACTACGGGGAAATCTCCCAGGTCATCGTGAGCTACTACCAGTACCCCGACGCCACGGTGAACCGAATTCGCAACGAGATGGGCTGGGAGGCCGACGAGGCCTCGTTGGAAGTCGAAGGTGAGCTCCTTGGCGGGTGACACGAAAACCCTCATGGATAGCCTCGAAGCCCGCCGGCGCGCCGGGGTCCAGGCGGCCGAGCACCCGTTTCTGGACCCCAATGAGCCCCACATGATCAAGCTCCCGGCCGGATCACAGCCGGGCCATATCGGACTGACCTCCTTTCAACGGTTCGCCTGGCGGCTGATGGGCAGCGCCGTGCAGGGCAAGAAGATTAGCGAGGACCTGGAGGAGAACCTCCTCAAGGCTCACATGCGGCTGCGGCCGGAGGAATACCTGGCCGTGAGCTACGCCGCGATCTTCCTCACGGCCCTGATAAGCATCATCGCGGCGCTGGGCCTCGGCTTCTTCCTGCTCGTGATCATGGGCGGGGCCCTCCTCCCTTGGATCCTCATCCCGGCCCTGTTGGCCGTGGTCCCTACGGCCATGGTGCGGGGGATCTTCCTGGGGATGGGAATCACCAAGGGGATCCCGGCGGGACGCGCCAAGAAGCGGGCCCACAAGATCGACCGGCAGCTGACGGGCGTCATGTCCTTCATCTCGGCCATGGCCTCGGCCAACGTGCCCGTCGATGTCATCTTTCGGGAGCTTGCCCGGGAGCGGATCTACGGGGAAATCCGCGAAGAAGCGGAGTGGATTACACGGGACACCGAGCTCCTGGGGACGGACATCCTCACAGCCCTTAGGCGGGGGGCCCGCCGAACCCCGAGCACGAAGTTCCAGGAGTTCCTCCAGGGGGTCGTCACGACGGCCACCTCGGGGGGCCAGATGAAACCCTACTTCCTCATGAAGGCCCAGCAGTTCGAGAAGGAAGACAAGCTGGAGATGAAGAAGCGGATGGAGAGCCTCGGCCTCCTCGCCGAGAGTTTCGTCACGGTCGTCGTCGCCTTCCCCCTCTTCCTGGTCGTCATCATGGCGATCATGGCCCTCATCAGCAAGGGCTCTTCCGGATTCGTGGTGACACTCCTCTATGTCATCGTGGGGCTCATGATTCCCATCTCCCAGTTCGGGTTCATCTTCGTCATTTGGAACCAAGAGCAGGAGGCGAAGTAGGTGGCCAAGGCGAAGCGGATTTCCAAGGATCTCCAAGAGGCCGTGGAGGCCATCTATGAGGCGAAGGACAGCTCGCGCATCGTCAAGGTGGTCAGCATCCTCCTGGGCGCGGCCTTCCTGGCCGTCGCCGTGATGAATCTCACGGACGTGATCGATCTCACCTTCACGCCGCCGGCGGACACGGACGGGGACGGTATTCCCGAGAGCGAGCACCCCACCAAACGCTTCCTGAACCTCCTGGCCCTCGCCCTCATGGCGTTCATCGGGCCCTACGGCTTCTACGCGGCCAGGCAGCACAAGCGCATCAAGGCCATCGAGCGGCGCCTCCCGGACTTCCTCCGGGATGTGGCCGAGGCCGGACGCTTCGGCATGACCCTCTCGGAGGCCATCGTCGTGGCCGCCCAAGGCCGATACGGAGTCCTGACGGAGGAGATCCAACGGATGGCAGGGCAAATCCAGTGGGGGGTCCCCTCCACGGACGCCCTGCGACTCTTTGCCGAGCGGGTGAAGACCCCCCTCGTCCGGCGGGTCGTGGCCATCATCGTCAAGGCGAGCGACGCGGGAGGTGAGGTGGCAGACGTCCTCACCATGGTCAGCCACGACGCGAAGGAGACCCAGCTCTCCGAGGACGAGCGGCGGATCGAAATGTCCACGTACGTCGCGGTCATCTACATCTCCTTCGGCGTCTTCCTCGTCACGATTTTCATCCTCGGCGCGACCTTCCTCCCGAAGATGCTGGAGGCCTCGGGGCAGATCGGAGAGGGGGACGCGAGCATCATCTCGGCCAGCCCGTTGCCCCAGAATCTCCCCGAGATCATCTTCCAGATCGAGACCGCCTTCTTCATCGCGGTCCTCGTCCACGCGATGGGAGACGGCATCTTGGCGGGCGTCTTGGATGGCGGGAAGATCGCCAACGGTTTCCGGCATTCCTTCATCATGCTGATTATCGCTGTGGCCGGCTTCCAACTCCTCTGAGGTGGACCGATGGGTATCCCCTCCATCCTGTACGACAAGAAGAAGCACGTCGGCAAGCGCCTGGGCGCCTTCCAGAAGGCGAAGCGCCGAGCCTACCAGCGTATGCTCGGCGAGAAGGTCCTCAAAGTAAAGGCGCCCAAGGGCGGAGGCCACCAGGAGGTCATCGCCGGGGCCATCACCCCCATCCCCCCTGTGACGAACCCCAACCTGCGGGAGATCGAGCTTCAGCCCGTCGTGAACAACTACTCCTACGTCCGCATCCTATACGACGACCTCTCGAACACCCACTTTTACGAAGTGATAGAACCCCAGCTCGCGGCGGAGGAGCGGGAACTTCTGGGCGTGCTGAAGGACCTCGTCATCGAGAACCTTGAAATGACGACCCATATGGAGGACAAGCAACGGGAGAGCTGGCTCCGCAGCAAAGTGGAGGGCCTCCTCCGGGACCTGGGCATCACCCTCCATCCGCTCCCCAAGGAGCGTATCATGTACTACATCGTCCGAGACTTCGTCCGCTACGGGGCCATCGACCCGGTGATGGTCGATCCCCAGGTGGAGGACATCTCGTGCGACGGGGTCGGCGTTCCCTTCTACATCTACCACCGGAAGTACGGGTCCATTCCCTCGAATATCAAGTTCGATTCCGAGGAGGAGTTGGACAGCTACGTGGTCTGGCTGGCCCAGAAGTGCGGCAAGCACATCTCCGTGGCCCAGCCGATGCTGGACGCCTCGATCCCCGACGGATCCCGATTGCAGGCCACGCTCGGGAAGCACGTCACCAAGAAGGGATCCAGCTTCACAATCCGACGGTTCCGAGAGAACCCCTTCACCCCCCTGGACCTCGTCGAGGGCCGCACCATGAGCCCGGAGATGATGGTCTATCTGTGGTTGGCCATCGAGAGCGGGCAGTCCATGCTCATCTGCGGAGGCACGGCGAGTGGGAAGACCACCACCCTCAACGCCCTGCTTCTGTTCATACCACCCCAGATGAAGATCGTCAGCATCGAGGACACCCGGGAGCTGAACCTGCCGCACGAGAACTGGATAGCCACCGTCACGCGTCATGGCTTCGGCGACATGGCCCCGGACGGTCGACGGGCAGGAGAAATCGACATGTTCGACCTGCTGTCGGCCGCCCTACGACAGCGGCCGCAGTACCTCATGGTGGGCGAGGTGCGCGGTAAGGAGTCGTACGTGGTCTTCCAGGCGATGGCCACGGGCAAGAGTGCGTACACGACCTTCCACGCCGACGACGTGCAGTCCATGGTCCACCGGCTGGAAAACGACCCCATCAACCTGCCGCGGGCCCTCGTGGCCGCTCTGGACATTGTGCTTCTTCAAAGTCAGGTCAAGGTGGGAACCGAGATGACCCGGCGGGTGAAGTCCCTAACGGAAATCATCGGAGTCGACCCGGAGTCCGACGAGCTCATCACGAACTCCGCTTACACCTGGAACCCTGCGGATGATTCCTTCTCCTTCAGCGGCCACAGCTATGTGTACGAGAAGATCCAGACGGCCCGCAACTGGACCCCCAAACGGATGGAACAGGAGGTCAAGCGACGATTGGAGCTCTTCCAATATATGGAGCGCACAGGCGTCAAGAGCTACCGAGACGTGGCTCGTATCGCCTCCGCATACTACAAGGACCCGGAGGAGATGATGGGAATCGTCCGGGCCGCACTCTCTGAGGAGTAGCCTCCACGGTTTGGCGACCCATCCTTTTCCTCGAACCGGTTCCTCTCTCCCCCGACCGAAGCCTTCTTCAGCTATCGCGCACGACAAGAAGCCGCCTCTCCCGTCCCGGGAATGGCATCAGCTTGCGACAAATCGGAAGTGCGGGGGGGAGGGCACCGACCTCGGGGCCGGGGCCTCCTTACTTCTTCGTCCTCCGCTTGGCGAAGGGCTTCTTGACGATCTTCCTGAGGACCGCACTCTTCTTCGGCGGTGGGGCCGGAACACCGGCTGGAGGCGCAGCAGGGGGACCGGGAAGTGTGCTTCCTTCAGAGGGACCGCTGGGGCCCGGGGGGAGGCCGCTACCGGGCGGGGTCACGGCGGCGGACATCGATGCCCCGCAGCTGTGGCAGAGCTTGGCCGTCAACGAGTTGAGGCCGTTGCAGCGCGGACAGGGCTTCGAACCCATCTTCCGCATTTCCTCTTCCTCCTTGCGCCACTGATCGAAGTTCACGTAGCTGGGCTGCCGGCGCCACCACTCCTGGAACTCCTTCTCCGAGGGCTGGTGGCCCAGGGCGCGACCCGCCTCCGTGCGATACTTGTTGACGACACTCTCGTACTGGCGTCGCATGCGGTCCTTCACGTCCACGGCCTTGGACTTGCCCGTGGTGAACTCCACGTCGCACTCGGGGCACTTCTTCACATCGGCCGGGATCCAAGCGTGGCAGCTGCTGCACTTCGCCATATCGTGCTCAAACTCGGTGCCGCACTTGGGACACGATTCGCTGGATTCGGGGATGAAAGCGCCGCACTCGCCGCACTCTACAAGGCGGCCCAGCCCGAAAGAGCGCATGTAGGCGCCGACGGCAAAGACGACCATGAGGAGAGCACCCACGGCCGCGAGGACCATCCATAGGGGGAGGTTCACGAAGGGCACCCGGGTCTCGTACCAGGACACGACCTCCGACACGCTGATACGGATCGAGGCCGGGGTTATCGTGCCGCCCTCCGCCACGGCGGCAATGGTCCACTCGCCGGACGGTCCGCCCTCCGCGATGGTCAGCGGGGCGATGAACTCCCCGGTCTGGTCCGTGAAGACCGTGCTGGAGTCCCATACCGTCCCCTCCTGATCTCGCAGGATGATGGTCACCCGCATGTTCGGAATCGGCGCGCCACCGGGCGTGGTGACGAGGCCGGTGACGAGTATCTGGTTGCCCTGATCGAAGGATTGACCCTCGGAGGGGAGCGTGAAGAAGACCGAGCCCTCGGGTGGCACGACCTGGAGCAAGATTTCCAGCCGGTTGTTGTCCTCGCTGGTCTCTGGGATGACGCCGTTGGCGTCCACGAAGATGAAGAGGGAGAAGTTGCCGACCGTCGAGAGAGCCAGGACCTCGATGGAGAAGGTCGCGTTCGCGGCCCCGGAGACCGAAACGCCCTCGGCGGCTCCGACTTCATTCTCCGCGGCAATCGAACCGAGATAGAGACCGATCTTGAAGTTGAGGGCGGCGGTGTTCCCCAGGTTGTGGACGACGACATCGAGGGTGAAGGGTCGCCCTTGCACCGCCACGATGTTCGGATTGTCGGCGGCACGGAGCTCCAGGTCAGGGCGGGTCTGGACGTCCACGACCAGGCTCACGAAGTTGTTTCGGTAGTCCCAGTCCGTGTTCTGGACGGTGTCGTTCTGGCTCAACACCCGGACGGTGACGTTGTGGAGGCCCGCGAACGCGGGCGTCCAGTTGAGCGTGATGATCCGGGAACCGCCCCAGGGTATCTCCGCCTGGGCGGAGTCCGCGACGACGGCGTTGTCGAGAATCTCCAGGGTAGCGGGGAGCGCGTCGGCCATCCCCAGGTTGTGGACGTTCACCTGGACCTGGACGGGCCCGCCTTCGACGGGGATGCGGGTGAACACCACATCCGAGAATCCGATCGCGAGATCTGGCCAGTTCCAGTAGACGAGAGTGAAGGTCTGGCTGGCATCCATGGCCGCGGAAAGGTCCGCCTCCGCGTAGAAAGTCCTCCCGTCCCGGTCGAGGGATCCGTTCGCCTGGTAGGTCGAGTTGGCCCATCCCTGGGAGGCGAATCGCTCCTGGGCGAGGGCGCGATAGAGGATCATGCCGGAGGGCGCCTCGATGTGCGCAGGGAGGTAGTTCCCGAAGTACAGGTCGTCGGGCCCGGGCGCAGGGATGGGGGCAAACGCGAGGGTCACCGGGTCGAGCCTGCGAAGCGTGATGTTGGCATCGGCAATGGGATCGCCAAGGGGGTCCTCGGCGTTGACCGCGAGCCACCAGTGGGAGCCCACCTTTGCGTTGTCGAAGATGCGATCGTCCCACCAGTTGGCCGCGCCCACGAAAGTCACGTCGGTGAGATGGGCGTATTGGGTGCCTGTGAAGACCACGCTGGATCCGAGCACGGGATCGAAGGTCGCGTTCCGGATATCGAGGTCGAGGGTGTTGACGTTGCCGTCGTCCGTGAGTAAGGAGAGACCGACGTCGAAGCTGAAAGTCGGATCCCACAGACGAGAGGTCCCGACGGTGTCGAGGACGAGAGTGCTGTCCTCGAACGTCATGTTGCGAAGGACCACGGTCGCCCCCCGGGCCTCCAGGTCCCCCTGAAGGGTCCCGTCCCGCAGGTCGATGGAGGAGGCGCCCTCGCTGTGGATCAGACCCCGCATCGTGGGTGCGTTCAGGAGGATGTCCGTTCCTTGCGTGACCAACCGCCCGTTGTTCTGGAGGAAGACGGTCAGCTGATGGTTGCTGCGGAGGGCGCCGTCTCGGATGGTCAGGCGTCCTTCCCCTTCAATGATCAAGTAGTGTCTCCCGGCGGATGCCCCGTATTGAAGAAGGGTGAGGCTCGCCCCATCGAGGACGACGTCCGCGGTGACCCGGACGTTCCCGTCCACCGCCACGTCGAAATCAATCGTCCGAGGCACATCCCAGAGGTAGGTATTGTCCGGGGAGGGCCACACGAGGTCGATAAGGTCTGCTGTATGAACGATAGCGTTGTCCACGTCCGCGATGGCAGGGTAGGCACGGAAGGCGATGTCCTGGCTGGCCAAGGAGCCCATGTGGCTCGCCTCGATCCGGTAATTCCCGTCGAAGGCGGAATTAGGGGTGGACGGGTCGAAGACCGTGGCATCAATCCACTCCGTCAACAGGGGGATCCGGGCCCGGCCGAAGAAGTCCGTGCGGTTGAAGTCCCCCGCGATCCGTCCCAGGTAGCTGAGGAGATTGGCACTGGGCACGTTCCCGTTCCCGTTGTCAGGGTAGTACGCCAGGGTGCCCACGGGCAGAACCCGAGACTCGATCATCGCCCCTTCGATGGCGCTGCCGAAGCGGTCCCGGACGGTGGCATCCAACCAGCGGTGGAGGTAGAAGGAGGAACCCGTGCCGACGGGGACCAAGGCGGGAACCCATGCGCTTTGCGGCACCGTGTTCGACTGGGTCAGATCCGCCGTCATGTTGTAGAGGTACACGTTGGAAGTCCCCTCGGCCGCGATGGTATTGTGGCGTCCGGCGTCGTCGAGGAAATCCACACCCACGTAAGTGTCAATGATCGTGAGGGACGCGGAGCCCGAGGTGGTGACGTTGTACCGAGGATCGGGACCCGGCGAGAGCGGGTTCTCGTACAGGCGGTCCACGACGGATTGGGCAATCAACGCGCTGGACGACCCTCCGAAGCTCAAGACGGGGGCGTCGTCGTTGTCGTCGGGGTCCAGGTTGAAGGCCGAGATCTCCCCCGGGGTGAAGCCCGTGATGATTGCGTTCCGCACGTCCATCGTGGCGGAACCGGAGAGGGCAAGCGTCCCCGGGTGTTTGATCATCGCACCGTTCCGAAGAGTCAGCGCGCCATTTACTACGATGTCCAGTTTCAGGTAGTCCGACAGTTGGTTCGGCTCGGTGGAAAGGAAGCTGTTGTCCAGGACCAGCGCGCCATGGCCGCTTACCCCGGTCTCGATGGTCAGGGTGTATACGTGGAGGCTGTCCTGCAAGAAGATGAGACCCCCATTCCGGATCTCCAGGAGGGCCCCCGTGGTGATGGTGACATCCCCGTCGACGTGGAAGGTGATGCCGTCGAAGATGTTGTCCACGCCGGACACCGTCCAATCCCCGTTGACGACGACGATGGCGGCGGCGGCCGGAGGAGTCGAAAGAAAGATGGCCAAGGGCGCGAAAAGGAGGCCAGCGATGATCAGCGACACCAGCGCTCTCGAGGCACGTTGGTTTTCTCTAGGTCCCATTCAGAACTACCCCCAACCGCGGCCCGTCGGGTCCAAAATTTCGGTCTGGCAACCCCTATCCAGCATGGGTGCCGAT
>JAZFPV010000077.1:0-8740 GCA_036444795.1 Thermoplasmata archaeon | reverse complement strand
CTCGACGCTCGGTTTGAACGCCCCTATTTGACGGCTGCCCAGGTCGCGGACCAGCTGGTCGGTGGGGCCGATGCCGAGGCCGGCGTACTCGGAGACGACGCGACCAAACCAGAAGCCGTTGTGGAGGTGGCAGCCCCCCGGAAGGGCTCTAAGGAGAAACTCTGCTCCCCTGCGATGGCCGTTTCGCCAGAAAGTCCTCCACCTCTTCGAGGGGCATCTGAACTTCGATTCCGTCATTGAATGGCTTGAACCCCAGCCGGTCGTTGATGGAGAGCATCGGGGCGTTGATGGTCGCATTCCCCGTAATCACGACTTTCACTTCGGGAAGCTCCTCTCGGATGCGAAGGAGCATGGCCGCCTTCACCCACTTGCCCAGTCCCCGTCCGCGATAGATCTCTCGGACGCCCGTTCCGTATTGGCGAATCAGTGTGGCCTCGGAAGGGTGGTAACCCATGACCGTGTATCCACTGATCCGACCGTCTGCTTCAAGGGTGATAGCCCGATGGAAGGATCCTCCCGCGTCGACGAACGAAGCAACCCGCGTTTTGAAAATCTCTGGCGTGAAGAACTCGTCCCCCAGATCCAGGTCACCCCGGGGCTCTTGATTGCTAACCTCGTTCGCCATTTCGCAGAACTCCTCGATCAGATCGTCGTCGAGGTAGTTTCCAGAGAATCGCAACGTCGTCTTCGGCGATCGAGAAGGACCCTCGGTGGCCCACTCCTCCACTATCTCCCAGTCGACCTGGTCCAGGACGAGGCGGTTCTCGCGCCATGTGAGGGCCACCTGGGCCCCGAGGGACTTGATGAAGCCGCGCCCGTCTTCTTCATCGGTGCCGCTGATCAGGAGGGACCGGTCGCGGCTCCTGGCGACCTCGGCCGCCTTAGCTAGCAAGGCAAGCCCCACCCCTTGGCGACGGTGAGGAATGAGGACCGCGAGGTCAACCCAGAGCATATGCGAATTGGTCTCGTACGTGAGCGCGCTGTCCCTCGCCAGCTCGAGCTCGAGCCATCCAAGCAGACGGTCGGATGCGGCCCTTTCGACGGCCCCAAAGTAAAGGGATTCCCACTCGGGGTCGCGACGCTTCATGAGTTTCTCGGCAGCTGTGTCGTCGCGGAGAGGATCCTCTGGATAGATCTCTTCGTGCCGCTTCCCGCGAAAGACGTGGTACATCCTCCACTGTTCCCGGGAGGCCGTCTTTGGCACAAACAGGACGATTTCTAGGCTCACCGCGAACGCATCCAACCTGGGCTACCTAAGCTTTCGCAGCTATGGGGCGGTCTAGGCGCGGAGGTAGCGCAACACCACCCTGGTCAGTCCCGCGAAGGCCTCCTCCACCGATTCCCCCGTCTTCGCGCTCGTGTAGAGGAACGGACAACCCCATCCCTCGCAGAACCGGGTGAGATCTTCCCGTGACATGGCGCGCTCCTGATCCCCCTTGTTGGCTAAAACGTACGTGGGAATGGTGCCCACTATCCGGAAGATGGAGCGCCGCCAGCCTTCCAGGGCCGGGAGAGTCTCGGGGCGGGTCGCGTCGCAGACGGCCAGGATGCCTTGGACCCCTCGAAAGTACGTCTCCCTCCGAAGGTCCCGGAGGCCCTTGGATCCCATGATGTCCCAGAGGTTCAACAAGACGGGCACTACCTTCTGGTCCTTCCCGACCCGAATGTCCAGCTCCTTCGACGTAACGTGCGTGCCCCAGGTGGCGATGTAACGGTCGTCGTAGTCGCCGCGGACAAACCTGCGGATGAGGGATGTTTTGCCGACGGCGAACGGCCCGGCGAGACAGAGCTTGATTCTTGTACGATCGGTCTCAGGACGCGCAATCTGCAGATCTCGGATCACGGCGGGGAACAATCACCGGGCCATCGGCTTAGGTCTTTGCTGGCGATTATCAGGCGCGAGAAGCGCCCTCGGCCTTGGAGGGCTTGACGATCGTTGGATCGACAATCCCCCCGGAATCTAAGCACCCCCGCCACCTCGTTGGGTCGCAGGGCATCTAGGCGGCCAGATAATCCTTTAGGGCCTTCAGGGTCATTTGGAAGTTCTCCCCTTCCTTGTACTTCTCGAACCCGAGTCTACGGTTGATAGAGAGCATGGCCTCGTTCTCGGTCGCGTTCTCCGTCTGGACCACAATCACCTGGGAGAGCTCATCCCGGACCCGAAGCAGCATGGCCGCCTTGAGCCACTTGCCGAGACCCCTTCCGCGGTAGGCCTTCTGCACGCCGGTGAGTCCCTGCGTGATCATGGTCTCCCGGTCCGGAAGGTAGAACATCTCGGTCATCCCCGAGATCTCGCCCTCCTCTTCCGTGGTCAGTCCGGTAATCCATGAGCCTCCGACGTCGGCCACGCGGGCCTCGCGGTCTCGGAAGCTCTCCGGGTCGAAGACCAGGTCCTTTACATCCAGCTGCCCGAAGGGTTGCTGGTTGAAGACCTCCGTGTAGAACTTGCAGTAATCCTCGAGCAGGTCGTCATCGATGTGGTTGGTATACCAATGAAATGTGGAGGCCGGAGAGCGCTCGGGGCCCTTCGCGGCCCATCCTTCGACCATCTCCCAGTTGACGCCCGTAAGATCCAAACGATTCTCCATCCCCTCGAGGGCAACCTCCGCGCCCAACGCCCGCGCGAACGCCTTCCCATCCTCTTCGTCGGAAGACCCAATCAGGCGCGACTTTCCATGGGCCGTCGCGAGTTCGGACACCTTCGAAAGGAGTTCCTTCCCTAGGCCGCTCCCTCGATGGGGCTCCAGCAAGGCGAGGTTGGCCTGAGCCACGTGCTTGTTCCCCTCGTAACTGGGGCCGTCCTCCTTGAACACACTGAACTCGACGTGGCCAATCTGGGCCTCCGGCTTGCCGCGGTCAAGGACCGCGAAGCGCAGGTTCTCAAGCATCGGATTCGGCCGCTTCCAGAGGGCCTCCAACGAGGCGTCGTCAATGGCTGGATCGTCGGGGTCTGTCTCTTGGTGGCGTAACCGGCGGTAGGCGTGATACCGGTCCCACTCCCCTCGCGATGCGGTCTCGGGATCAAACGGCACGATGTCGATATTCATCGCCGCAACAACGTCCGGGTCCGTTATCTAAGCGTTCCGGTCTCCTCTGACCGGCCACTCCGAATCGCCCCGGTCGAGAAGGGTTTATGCCCACGAGGTCCCCTGGGGCATGAGAGTCTCCGATCCCGAGGCGCGAGGGACGCGTATGACAGGCTTCAAGACCGCCCTTGTCCAGGCCGACCCCCATGTGGGCGACAAGGCAGCGAACCTTCGGAAGATGGCGGAGATTGTCAATAAGAATTCAGCCCAGCTCTACCTCTTCGGTGAGCTGTACCTCTCCGGCTACATGGCCCGGGACCTCTTTCCCCAGCTGGCCGAGCCGCTGGATGGCCCTTCGGTCCGGGAGGTCGCCCGGATTGCCCAACAGGCCGACGCCCACATCGTATTTGGGATGCCGGAACAGGACGCCGAGACGGGGCACCGATACAACAGCGCCGTCCTCGTGTTCCCCGACGGGAAGGCGATCGCCTATCGGAAGCTGTACCCCGCCAACTTTGGCCCCTTCGAGGAGCTCCAGTATTTCCGCCGGGGGAGCGAACTCAAGGTCGTGCGGACCGACCTCGGACGCATCGGCCTGCTCATCTGCTACGATGCCTTCTTCCCCGAGGTCCCGAAGGGCCTCGCCCTTCAGGGCGCGGAGATCCTGGCATGCATCTCCGCGGCCCCGGCCACGAGCAAGCCCTTCTTCGACAAGGTGATTCCCGCCCGGGCCATCGAAAACACCTGTTTCTTCCTGTACTCCAACCTGGTGGGGACGGAGCTGAACATGGTGTTTCAAGGGGGCACGCAGGCGGTGGGCCCCCGCGCGGAGGAGCTCGGCCGGGTCGAGGACTTCGAGGAGGGAGTCGTCACGTTCACCGTCGACCCGCGCGACGTGGTCGCCGCCCGAAAGCTTCGGCCCACGATTCGGGACACACGACCGGAGGTGCTGGACTTGCTTCGGGAGATCCCCGTTCGCAAGGAGGAAGATGCCCTGACCCTCTCGACATTCGCCCTTGCCGAGGAACCCCCTTGAAAGGCGTGCCTGGCCAGGTGTCCTCCCAAGCCCTTTTATAATGTCCACGAAGTAAGCGGACCCGCTCTTATAGAGCCCGATGACTGAGGTTCCCTGAACCAAAGGAGGTCTTCCCAATGGGACAACCCATCTACGTACGATTCGAGACGCCGAAAGACCTATACGACAAGGTCTACCAGCTCGTCGAAATTTCCCGCGACACGGGAAAGGTTCGGAAGGGCACCAACGAGGTGACCAAGCTGGTGGAACGAGGGGAGGCGCGGTTCGTCGTCATGGCCGAGGACGTGAGCCCCGAGGAGATCCTGGCCCACATCCCCCTCCTGTGCGAAGAGCGGGACGTCCCGTATGGGTACGTGCCAAGCAAGGCCGAGCTGGGCGTGGCCTCGGGACTCAACAAGTCCACGGCCTCCGCGTGCGTGGTCGATCCGGGGAAGGGGAAGCCCCTCCTCACGGAGCTCGCCAACGAGACCCGAGGACTCCGAGGGGGGTAAGATGGCGGACGATGGGAGCATCCCGGCGGATGTGGTCGAGGTAGTGGGCCGAACGGGCATGACGGGCGAGGCCACCCAAGTCAAGGTCCGGGTCCTGGACGGACGGGACAAGGGTCGCATCATCACCCGGAACGTCAAGGGCGTCGTCCAGGTCGGAGACATTCTGATGCTCCGGGAAACCGCGCGCGAGGCCCGGAAGCTTTCGGTCAGGTAAGGGACAAATGCCCGTATCCAGGACCTGCACGTTCTGTGGGAACGACATCGAGCCGGGAACCGGCAAGATGTACGTCCGGCGGGACGGGAACGTCCACTTCTTTTGCTCCGGGAAGTGCCAGAAGAATCAACTCGGCCTGGGGCGCGTGGGTCGGAAGGTTCGCTGGACCCGACGATACGTCCGGGCCGCCCAGCAGCAGGCACCCCGTCCCGTGGCTGCCCCGGCGGCCGAGGTCGTCGAAAGGAAGCCGGGAGAGGAGGCACCGCAGGTCGAGGAGGTCGCCGTCGAGACGCCCGGGAAGGGGGAGGAGCCGTCTTCAGAGGACAGGGAAGGAGTCTTGAAGGCGTTTTCCGAGCTCCCGGGGATCGGTGATGCGACCGCGCAGGCCCTCTGGGAAGCGGGATTCACCTCGAAAGCGAAACTGCAAGGGGCCACCAAAGAGGAACTCACGAAGATCAAAGGCCTCGGCCCCGCCTCCGCCAAGAAGATCCTATCCCACCTCCAGGAGAGCAGCGGATGAGCTCTCGCACGTTCGTTCTCATCAAGCCGGATGGCGTCCTGCGTGGGCTCGTCGGCGACATCATCGGGCGGTTCGAGGGGCGGGGCCTCAAGCTCGTGGCCATGCAGATGCGAACCCTTTCCCGAGAGCTCGCCGAAGACTACTACCACGAGCATCGCGGGAAGGAGTTCTTCCAGCCCCTCGTCGCATACGTCCTTTCGGGTCCCGTCGTTGCCATGATCTGGGAGGGACCCCGGGCCGTCGAAGTGGCCCGCGCGACCATCGGGGCCACGAATCCCATCGAGGCGAACCCGGGCACGATTCGCGGAGATTACGGCGTGGATATCTCTCGCAATCTCATCCATGGCGCCGATAGCGAGGCGAGCGCCAAGCGAGAGATTGGCCTCTTCTTTCGAGCTGAAGACATCCTCACCTACGCGAGGGTCGACGAGGACTGGCTCCAGGAGCCCTGAGCGGCGGGACGAAACTACATATAAGCACGGGCCGGATTTTGGGCCCGTTCCATGATCCGACAGCCCATCGTCAGTGTCCTCGGGCACGTGGACCACGGGAAGACCACGATCCTCGATCGGATTCGGGGAACGCGCGTCGCCGCCCGGGAGCCGGGGGCCATCACCCAGCACATCGGGGCCACGGAGGTTCCCCTCGACGTCATCCTGAAGGTTTGTGGAGACCTCGTGAAGGGGCGCTCCTTCGAGATCCCGGGGCTCCTCTTCATCGACACCCCGGGTCACCACGCCTTCAGCACGTTGCGCGCCCGAGGGGGTGCACTCGCGGACCTGGCCATCCTCGTCATCGACATCAACGAGGGGCCGCGGCCTCAGACCGTCGAGTCCATGCGGATTCTGAAGCAGTACAAGACGCCGTTCGTGGTCGCGGCCAACAAGGTGGACCTTCTTCTCGGGTGGAGACGTCACCCTAACGCACCCTTCTTGGACTCCTACGCCAACCAACCCGAGAGCGTACAGGAGCTTCTGGATGAGCGGTTCTACGATCTCGTGGGACGGCTCTACGAGCAAGGCTTCTCTGCGGACCGATACGACAAGATCGAGGACTTTCAGAAGGTGATCGCGGTCGTGCCCACAAGTGCGAAGTACGGGGAGGGGATCCCCGACCTGCTCTTGGTCCTGGTGGGTCTGGCCCAGCGGTTTCTGGAAGGCGAGCTTCGCCTTGAGGGGGGCTTAGGGGAAGGCACGATCCTGGAGGTCAAGGAGGAGCGTGGCCTGGGTGTGACCCTGGATGCCATCCTCTACAAGGGGTCCATCAAGCGGGGGGACACGGTGGTCCTCGGGACGGCCGGAGGAGAACCTCGGGTGACCAAGGTGAAGGCCCTCTTGAAGCCGCGCCCCTTGGACGAGATCCGGGATCCGGAGAATCGGTTCGACTCCGTCGCCGAGGTCGGAGCGGCGGCGGGCATCAAGATCGCGGCGGCGGACGTCGAGGGGGTCGTCGCGGGGGCTCCCCTCCGGGTGGCGGGCCCCGACCTGACGGCCGCGACGGCGGCGGTGAAAGAGGAGACACGCTTGGAAGTAGAGCTGTCGGACGAGGGCCTCATCGCCAAGGCCGATGCCCTCGGATCCCTCGAAGGACTGGCCTTCCAGTTGAAGGAGGAGGACCTTCAGGTTCGCCAGGTCGGCCTCGGCCCGGTGGCGCGTCGGGAGATCGTCGAGGCCGCGACGGCGCAGGACCCCTTGAAGCGGGCCATCTTGGCCTTCAACGTGCCCATCCTCCCGGAAGCCAAGGCGGAACTGGAGAAGCAACCCGACGTCCGGGTCTTTGAAGACGATGTCGTGTACCGTCTCATCGAAGGATACCAGGCGTGGGCCGAGGACCGAAGAGCGGAGCTCGAGACGGAGCGTAGGAAGGAGGTCGTCCACCCGGGAAAGGTGCTCCTTCTCCCGGACTATGTCTTTCGCGTGAGCAAGCCCGCCATCGTGGGGGTGCGGGTGCTGGCCGGCCGAATCCGGGTCGGTCAATCCCTCCTCCGTGAGGACGGACGCATCGTGGGACGAATCCGGAGCATTCGGAGCAAGGAAATTTCCCTCCAGGAGGTGGGGCCGGGCAGCGAGGTCGCTGTGGCCATCGAAGGGCCCACCGTCGGCCGCCAGATCAAGGCGGAGGATGTTCTGTACGTGGACGTGCCGGAGGCCCACGTCCGTCCCCTGGAAGCGAGCGACCTGAAGCACGACGATCGGGAGGTGCTGGAGACGGTGAAAGCCATCAAGCGAAAGGAAGACCCTTTCTGGGGGTCATGAGACGTCGCCGACTTCGCCGGATGAGGTTCCTGGGGACGAGAACTTGGAGGAGAGGTTGGCCGAGGCACGCGAGCGCCATCCTGCCTGGCATCATTGCCGGGACTGCGACAAGTGGTACGGGGCGGAGGACGACGAGTACGGCCCTTGCATGTACAAGGACGCCCGGCGGGAGCCGCGGTTCGTGACCCATGGAAGCCACGATTGCGACGAGCCTGAAGAGCTCCGAGCCAGGGGACTCTTGTGACCGTGGAGATCCGGCCGATGCGCGCTTCGGACGTGGAGTTTGCGGTGGCGCTGACGACCGAGGAGGGCTGGGAATACGGCGCCGAGGACTTCGAGCGTTTCCGGCGGATGGATCCGGAGGGGACCCTGGTGGCCTGGGTCGGGAGCCGGCGCGTGGGGATCACCACCGCCACCGCCTACGAGAGGGCCGCCTGGATCGGAAATGTGATCGTCGGACCGACGGAGCGAGGGAAAGGATACGGGGGGGCCCTCGTCGAGCAGGCCCTGCGCTACGGAGACGCGCGGGGCGCGAAGACGGCCTGGCTGAATGCCTACGCGAACGTGGAGGGATTCTATCGGGATTTGGGGTTCGAGGCTCGGGGTCGCACGTGGCGCTACGAAGGGAAGGCCGACGGCCGTCTCGGGAACGGACCCCGGTTGGTTCACGCCTCCGAGCTGGATGAAGTGGCCGCCTTCGATCGCCCCTACTTCGGGAACGACCGGGGGAAGGTCCTCACCGAGTTCTATCATGACTACGGCGATGCCTTTTTTGCGTGGTCGGAGGAGGGAATCCAGGGGTACGCCGTAGGGGCTCGGTATGCAGGCGGGATGGACGTGGCACCCTGGGTCGCCGCCCCCAACCGTCTGGATGTCGCGGAGGGCCTCTTCCTCCATCTGCTCGCTGCCTTCCCGGATCGACAGGTCGGGGTTGCCGTTCCCGGAGAGAACGAGGGGGCGCTAGGCCTGTTGCGAAAGCTGGGATTTGAGCCGGCGTTCGAGACCATCCGGATGGCCTCCGGCCCGGAATCGGGTGGGATTGACCCGCAGGCTGCTTTCGGCTTGGGCGGACTGGAGAAGGGCTGAAGCGCGCCGCGCGTCAAATGCGCGGGCCGATCAGCTGCCAGAGGATCAGCGCCAGGATGAAAAGCGCGGCCACGTAGGAGACATTCCGCGCGACCCGCGAGGCGACCTCGGC
>JAZFPV010000076.1:0-2486 GCA_036444795.1 Thermoplasmata archaeon | reverse complement strand
GCCCACGGACAGGAGGTCGGACCGGCAGGGGAAAAACTCTGTTCTCTCGTTATCACGAGAGATATGCCACCCCTGGCCTGGCGGCCTGCGCAAACCCTTTTATCCCGGACCCCGATACGGCCCGTCCGGGGGACCTGACGCGTGATTCCACCTCAGTTCGAAGATTTTGCGCCCTCTTCGGTCGATGAGGCCGTCGAGATCTTGGAACGGTACGATGGCGAGGCTAAGGTCCTCTCCGGGGGAATGAGCCTGATCCCGATCCTCAAACTCCGTCTGGCGGAGCCAGCGGCCCTCGTGGCCATCTGCAGGATCGAGGGCCTCTCGTACATTCGGGAGGAGGACGGGTGGCTGCGCATCGGGGCCAACACCGTTTTGAACGATCTCCACGACTCGGACCTGGTCCAGGAGAAGTACCCCATTTTCCACGACGCGGCCTCGGTCATCGCCGACCCGCTGGTGGATAATTCGGGCACGGTAGGAGGAAACCTCGCCCATGCCGACCCGGCCAACGACCTGCCTGCCTGTACGCTCGTATTGGGGGCCCAGGTCGTCGCCCAGGGACCGAAGGGTTCCCGGACGATTCCCGTCCGGGAGTTCTTTGTCGATACGTTCGAGACCGCCCTGGAGCATAGCGAGATCCTCACCGAGGTCCAGGTTCCTACCCCTCAACCGCACCAAGGACACGCCTACATGAAGATCGAGAAACGGGCCGGGGACTTCTCCATCGCCGCGGTGGCCGCCAACGTCGTTCTGAATGGGAACGGGACAGTGAAGGACGCGGGCATTGGCCTCACGAATGTGGGGCCCACCCCTATCTTCGCGGAGGAAGCCTCGAACCACTTGACTGGGGGGAGCCCGGATGAGGCGACCATCGCGCGCGCGGCCGAGTTGGCGGAGCAGGTATCTGACCCGGTCTCCGATCTCCGAGGACCCGCGGAATACAAGCGGGCCATGGTCGGCGTCCTCACGCGCAGGACCCTAGGGAAAGCCCTTGAGCGGGCGGGAGGTGGCTAGGATGGCCGTTGCAGAGCCCAAGGCGGCGGAGAACGGCGTTCCCCCGACCTATCCCATCACGGTTTCCGTGAACGGCACCGAATACGATGCCACGGTGGAGGGCCGGACTCTGCTCGTCCACTTCATTCGAGACACCCTAGGCCTCACGGGGACCCACATCGGCTGCGATACGACCAACTGCGGGGCCTGCGCCGTCATCCTCGACGGCCGGGCGGTGAAGTCGTGCACGATTCTGGCTGTCGCGGCGGACGGCCGCGAGGTGCAGACTGTGGAGGGCCTGGAGGGGGAGACGCTCCATCCCATCCAAGAGGGTTTCATGGAGGAGCACGGCCTGCAATGTGGGTTCTGCACGCCGGGCATGATGATGACGTCCGTCGCGCTCCTGGCGAAGAACCCGAACCCGACGGAGGACGAAATTCGGCACGGCATCGCGGGCAACCTGTGCCGGTGCACAGGCTACGTGAACATCGTGAAGTCCGTCCAGTATGCCGCAAATAAGATGCGCGGCGAGGATGGAGGTGAGGGCGCATGACCGTCGAAGGAGGGGTTGGGCAGTCCATCAAGCGGAAGGAGGACCCCCGGTTTATTCGGGGACAGGGCAACTACATCGACGACATAGAATTGCCGGACATGGTCTACATGGACATCGTCCGTAGCCCCTACGCGCACGCCAAGATCACCTCCATCGACACCACGGAGGCCCTGAAGGTTCCAGGCGTCCTGGCCGCCCTTACGGGGAAGGACCTGGAGGCCGCCGGCCTCGCATGGGTCATGACCCTCATGTCGGATCAGCAGATGGTGCTCCCCGTGGACCGCGTCGTGCACCAGGGCCAGGAGGTGGTGGCCATCGTGGCGGAGAGCCGCTATGCGGCCCGGGACGGCGTGGAGGCGGTGGATGTGGACTACGAGCCCCTGCCGGTGCTCGTGGACCCCAAGAAGGCCCTCGAACCGGACGCGCCCATTATCCGGCCGGACCGGGAGGAGCAGTCCAATCTCATCTGGCACTGGGAAGTCGGAGACAAGGAAGGGGCTGAGAAGGCGCTGAAAGAGGCGGACACCGTCGTCCAGGAGGACTTTTACATCCCGCGTCTGAACGTGTCCTCCCTCGAGACCTGTGGCTGCGTCGCGAAGGTGGACAAGACGTCGGGACAGCTCACGCTCTGGATGACCACCCAGGCACCGCACGCCATCCGAACGGTCTTTGCCTTGGTGACCAAGCTGCCGGAGCACAAGATTCGCATCATCTCGCCGGACATCGGAGGGGGATTCGGCGGAAAGGTGTACGTGTATCCCGGATACGTGCTGGCCGTTGTTGCGGCCCTGACCCTCGGGCGGCCCGTCAAGTGGATCGAGGACCGCTCAGACAACATGCAGTCAAACGCCTTTGGCCGGGACTATCACATCAGCGCGGAGATGGGGGCCAAGGACAGCAAGCTCACCGCGCTTCGGGTTCACACGCTCGCGGACCACGG
>JAZFPV010000075.1:0-4805 GCA_036444795.1 Thermoplasmata archaeon | reverse complement strand
GTTCATGCTCGCCGGCTCGGTAAAGCACGCGACGGGGAGTCGGGAGATTCCCCACCTGCGCGGGTTAGGCGCCAAGATGCCCATCTTCTCCTTCCTCATCATCATCAGCTTCCTGGCTTCCCTCGGCTTGCCCGGGTTCAATAGCTTCATCAGTGAGTTCATGGTCTTTGCGGGAACCTATCAAGGCCTGCCGGGCGAGACGAAAAAACTCGTCTTCATCCCCCTCCTCGCGGTCGCCCTCACCGCAGCCTACTATCTGTGGACCATGCACCGAGTCCTCCTCGGGCGCTTCAGCCCCAACTTAGGGAAGGTTCGAGATCTCAAGGCGTCCGAATACGTGCCGATGGCCGTCGTCGTCTTCTTCATCTTCCTCACGGCCTTCGTCCCTTCCATCTGGCTGGGCCTGATCTCCTCCTTTAGTGGCGGGATCGAGCAGTCCCTTGTGGCAGCCTTAGGGGGCGGCTGACGTGGCGGCCTTCCCCCTTCTCAGCCTGGCCCTCTTTCTCCCCGCGGTCGCGGCCGTCCTCGTGTATCTCTTCGCCCGTCGCGACGAGACCGCGCGGCTTGCGGCGCTCATCGCCTCCTTGGTTCCCCTGGCCGTATCCCTGTACCTGCTGATTGGGTTCCTTCGCCCCGACCTCCTCCCCCTCGCCCTGGATCCGATCCAGGGTCGATTCCGGGCGTTCGAGGAGGCGGCTTGGATTCCCCAGATCAGTGTCTTCTATCGCCTCGGAGTCGACGAGCTGTCCTTCTCCTTGGTCCTCCTCACGACCATCCTCGTCCCCCTCTCCATGATCTTCTCCTGGGACCAGAAGAAGCGGGTCCGCGAGTTCTACGCCCTCCTCCTGCTGATGGAGACCACGATGCTGGGCGTGTTCATGGGGTTGGACTTCTTCCTCTTCTTCGTCTTCTGGGAGCTCCAGCTCGTCCCCATGTACTTCCTCATCGCCGTGTGGGGCGGGCCCCGAAAGCGATATGCCTCCATCAAGTTCTTCCTCTACACCCAGGCGGCCAGCCTGCTGGTCCTCCTGGGGATCTTCGTGTTCTACTTCTACATGGGCACCGGGGTCGACGCCTTCAACATGATCGCGATCATCGAGACGGGCCCCATTCCCATCGGCGTCGTCCAGGACCTCCTGTTCGTCGCCCTGCTGATCGGGTTCGGAACGAAGTTGCCCATGTTCCCGTTGCACACTTGGCTGCCCGACGCCCACGTCGAGGCCCCCACGGCCGGTTCCGTGCTCCTGGCGGGCGTCATGTTAAAAATGGGCGGGTACGGGCTCATTCGGGTCAACGTGCAGATGATTCCCGAGGCGTCGATGACGCTGTTCTGGGTGTTCGCCGTCATCGGCACGATCAGCATCCTCTACGGGGCCATCGTTTCCCTCGCGCAGGACGACCTCAAACGACTCGTGGCGTATTCGAGCATCAGCCACATGGGGATTGTCATGCTGGGCATCGGCGCCTCCATGTATGCCTTCAATAACGGCGCAGTCGGGGTCACGGGCATCAGCGGCGCCATCTTCCAGATGTTCGCCCACGGACTCATCTCGGCGGCCCTCTTCATGCTCGCGGGCTCCGTCCTTCATCGCCTGGGCACCCGCAGCCTCTCCGAGCTCGGAGGCATCATGAACAAAATGCCGCTGCTCTCCTGGCTCCTGATCCTGGCCTTTCTGGCGTCCCTCGGCTTGCCGGGCCTCGTGGGCTTCGTGGCCGAGTTCACCGTGTTCCTCGGGACATACGAGGCCTTCGGACTCTGGGTCCTCCTCCCCGCCCTCACCGTGGTTCTCACCGCGGCTTATTACCTGTGGGCGATCCAACGGGCGGTTCACGGGCCGTTCCGCGAATCGTTGGGCGAGCCCCGGGACATCGCCTTCTACGAAGTCCTTCCACTCGCCGTCTTGGCGGGCCTCTTCGCCCTCTTCGGCATTTTCCCGGCCCCGCTCATGGATCTGTTCAATACGTTTACGACCAGCTTCTTCCAGGCTTTCGGAGGCGCTTGATTGACCGAGTGGCTCGTCCTCCTCCCGATCGTCATCACCGTCCTCTTCGGGTTCCTCCTCATCGCGCTGACCTTCATCGTCAGAAGCCGACGTCGGCTGTCCGACGTGGCCCTTGCGGGCCTCCTCCTTGGCCTCTTTCTTAGCCTGGACATGGCGGGCCTGGGCTTGCTGAAGCGGATCGGCCTCGTACTCTGGCAAGCGCCGGTCTCCCAACAGCTTCCTGGGTTGATGTTGGAGGTCACCCCGTTTGTGCTGTTCTTCTGGGTGGCGCTCCTGTTGGCCGGCGTCATCGTCGTCCTGTCGTCACGGTCCTATCTGGAGAAAGGGGATCGGAACATCGGGGAGTACTACGGGCTCCTCCTCATCGCCCTCGTGGGCATGCTGTTGGTAGCGGCCTCGACGGACCTGTTTGTCCTGTTCCTCTCCTTCGAGATGGCGAGTCTTGCTACGTTCGCTCTGGTGGCCTTCCGGAAGCGCGACAGGCGTGGCACCGAGGCCGCGATGAAGTTCTTCATCATCGGGGTGGTAAGCTCCGCCATCATCCTGTTTGGGATTTCCTTGATCTACGGGGTGAGTGCCCACGTCGCGACCCAGCTCCCCCCCCAGGCAGGCGCGCCCGCCGTCACCGACCTCCGGTTCCTGGGGGCCGCCATGCCCCTCGGCCTCGCCCAGTTCGAGCCCGTGATCGTCTTGGGGGTGGTGCTCCTGATCGCAGGATTCGGGTTCAAGGTGGCGACGGTCCCGTTTCACATGTGGGTTCCCGACGTCTACGACGGCGCCCCCACCACCGTCACGACCTTCCTGAGCACCGCGTCCAAGATCATGGGCTTCGCCGCCCTGTTCAAGATCTTTCTCATCGCCCTCGTGGGGACCGCCGGACAATGGGCTTTGGCCTTGGGGATTCTGGCCATCGCGACCATGACTCTCGGGAACGTGGCCGCCCTCCCCCAGAAGAGCGTGAAGCGCATGCTCGCCTACTCCAGCATCGCCCACGCCGGCTACATCCTCATCGCCGTCGTCGTGGGGAGCCACGCCGACCCGGCCATCGCCGCCTTTGCTCTGGCGGGAGGGCTCTACCACCTGCTCGTTTACGTCTTCATGCAAGGCGGGGCCTTCATCTTCGTCGCGATGACCGCCACCCTGTTGATCGGGGAGCGCCTGGACGACTTCAGCGGATTAGCGAAGCGAATGCCCCTGCTCGCCTTCGCGATGATGATCATGCTCCTCTCGTTGGCGGGCATCCCCCCCTTGGGAGGCTTCGTGAGCAAGTTCATCCTGTTCTGGGCCGCCGTGCAGGCGGGTCTGGTTCCCGGGACGGAGTGGATGGTCGCCCTGGCCATCGCCGGGGTCCTCAACAGCGCTCTCTCCTTGTTCTACTACGCGCGGGTGATCAAGCACATGTACATCCTCGAGGGTCCGAAGGAGCCTGTCAAGGTGCCGATCCCCTACTCTGTCGTCCTATGGGTGACCCTCATCGGAACCGTCGCCACGGGGATCTTTGCGTTCCTCTTCATTGACTTCATCACCCAGGCGGCGGCCCTGTTCTTCGGCTGAGATGGACTGAGCCCATCTTGACGCGGGGACGGCCAACCGTGCGACTTAAGTGTTCCTCGCCCATCATGGCGGGATTATGGCCCTGGTCGACCCTCTGGTGGCTGTCATTGTCGGCGTGGTCCTGATTGTGGCCGGGCTCGTTCTCGCATTCTTTGGGGCCGGCCTCGTCCGGGTCTTCATGGCCGTGCTCGGCGCGATCATCGGGGGGGTGTTCGGTTTCCTCGGAGGCAGTCTTCTGGGGGGTGCCATCTTCCCTCTGATCTTCGGGATCGTCGGTCTCATCGTCGGGATTGTTCTGTTCGGCTTTGTCGTGCGGGCCGCCATCTCCCTCGCGGCGGGGATCGTGGTGGGAAGCGTCACCTACATCCTCTTGGGCGGGACGACGGAACCGGGGGCGATGATTCCTGTGGGAACCCTTGTGTTCCCCTTCCTCGGCTTCCTCGTGGGCGCGGTCCTGATCTACCTCTTCTTCAACCGCCTGCTGGGAGTCATCACGGCGATCGTGGGGGGCCTGCTGGTGGGAATCAGCCTGAACTTCATCACGATCAACCTCGCGGGCTTGAGCGGGGACATCGCCTTCGCCATCGGCCTCGTGGGCGGGGGCGTGGTATTCCTTGCGGGGGCGATTCGCCAGGCGCGCGGTTCGGACTAGGAAGAGAGCGGGGGACATCCATCGGAAGCGAACACGGCGCCCTTCGGCTCGTCCGGAGTGACACAACGTTCTTATCGCTTCCTCGGCCATAGAAGACCGATGGGCTCCCACAAGGACATTCGCTGGCAAGAGTGGGGCGAAGAGCCCTTCCAGCAGGCCAAGGAGGCGAAGAAACCGATTCTCCTGGACTTGTCCGCCGTCTGGTGCCACTGGTGCCACGTGATGGACGAGACGTCCTATTCCGACGATGAGATCATCGGTCTCATCAACGACGACTTTATCCCCGTCCGAGTGGACATCGACCGGCGCCCGGACATCCGGGAACGGTACAACTTCGGGGGCTACCCCACCACGGCCTTCCTGAACGGGGAAGGGGAGATCATCTCGGGCGGGACGTACCTTCCGCCGGACCAGATGAAAAAGGCCCTGCTCCAGATCAAGAACCACTTCGAGCGGACCGGGGGCACGGTCGACCACACCCACCGGAGGCCCCCCGAGGTCGACGTGGAGGCGCCCCAAGAGGGTCTCAACGAGGAGATCTACGAGGAGATCCTGGGTCATCTCCTCCAACAGTACGACGAAGTGTTTGGGGGCTT
>JAZFPV010000074.1:0-2287 GCA_036444795.1 Thermoplasmata archaeon | reverse complement strand
AAGTATCATATCGCATGAGGCGGGGAAGGTCAAGAATACGAGGAGAAAGAGGATCATTTACTAGTAGAAGTTGCGGGGCCAGGCGTGGGTCTTCAAGGTTTGGAGCTCCTGCGGGGTGAGCGTCCGCGCATCCGGGACGGCACAGTTATCCTCGACGTGGGCCGGCCGACGCATCCCCGGAATGACCGTTGAGACGGCTGCGTGGCTCAGGCAGAACTGCAAAGCCAACTTGGGGAGCGTCTCCACCCCCTCGCGGAGAAAGACCTTGAGTCGATCAGCCCGGGCGGAGGTCTCCTTGAGCCGCTCGCCGCGGAAGTAATAACCCTGGAACGTGTCCGGATCTGAGACCATGCCGGGGTGGAGTTTTCCGGTGAGACCACCTTCGTCCAAGGGGACGCGGGCGATGACTCCCACATCCATCTGTTGGCAGAGGGGGAAGAGTTCCTGCACGGGAGACTGATCGAAGATGTTGTAGATGACTTGAATCGTATCAACGAGTCCGGAACGGACAACCTCGAGACCGGTTTCGGGTGCATGATCGATCAGAGACACGCCAAAAAACCGAATCTTACCCTGGCGCTTGAGCTGCTCGATGGCCGTGCGCCACTCGGTTTCTTGAATCCATTCATCCCGCCAAATGTGAAGTTGCTGAACATCGATACGATCCGTCTGCAGATGGCGCAGGCTCTTTTCGGTGTGTTCGATAATCCAGGCGCTGGGATAGGCCTCTTTCGCCGGCGTTTCCCGCTTGGGGGGCCACTCGCGGGTTTTCAGGGGGATTTTGGTCGCGACGATCATGCGCTCGCGATACGCCTTCATGGCCTCGGCGATCAGCCGCTCGCTGTGGCCGTCACCGTAGCCGTACGCGGTATCGATGAAGGTGACGCCAAGCTCGAACGCCCGCAGTAAGGCCCGAATGGAGAGCGTATCCTCCGTATGCCCCCACCATCCTTTCCCGATACCCCACCCGCCAAAGCCGATCTCCGACACCTCGAGGTTCGTCCGGCCTAATCTGCGGAATCGCATGTCTCCCCCTATTCTCTAGGCTGTAGTCTCCGATTCCTCAGAATAGTTGCAGTCGATGGACCCTGCGACAAAAAGATGCTCGGGATCGCCGATGATCGTCTCCTTCATGATTGCCCTGGTTTTCCCAGCATGGTGGGGGCACCGTTCGCATTCGTCGAGGGTTACCTTGAGCTTCACCATCGGGCAATCGACCAGGAGGAAACTACCCGTATCCTCGATAAAGATTGATCGCATGAGTTTTCCCGCACACGTCAATGTCCGTTAGCGATCTGGCATGACAAGTTTTAGGGTCGTGGCCTCGCCGGAAGTGAGTTCGGCAACCCGGATCCCGTGGTTATTCGTATCCGCGATGTAGAGCCGGTCCTCGGCGGCACTGAGCCCTCCGGGCTCGGAAAACTCTGGGGTCGGCCCATCCTGGTCCCCCGGCCGCCCCGAGCCGAACACGGTCTTCACCGCCCTCATGGTGGGGTAGAGGACCTTGATCTTGTGGTTATAGGTATCGGCCACGTAGACTTGACCTCCGACACAAGAAATGCCTAACGGGTGCTGAAGCCGGACCTCCTCCGCAACGCCGTCATGATCCCCGAAGACGAAAAGCCCCTCGCCGACCAGGGTTCGTAGAAAGCCCGTGCTGTGGATATCGATAGCCCGGATGGCGCTCGCCTCACTGTCCGTGACGTACAGGGTCTGACCGTCGATGGCGAGGCCGCTGGGCTGGGCCAGGGCGGCGTTCAGACGGGGTCCATCGATGACCGCTTCCTTGCCGGTCCCGGCAAAGAGTTCCAGTCGTGCTTTCGAGAGATCCATCACCCAGATCTGATGGCAGCCTGCCATGGCCATGAACAGTCTGCCGTCACCCAGGCAGAGGTCCCAGGGGGAGTTCAGCGACAGTTCTCGAGCTGGGCCCCATTGGCGGATGGCAGTGCCCTGCTGACCGGTCCCCGCGATCGTCTCCACCGTCCGCTTCTCAAGATCGAGGCGGCGGATCAGATGATTTTCGGTATCGGCGACGTAGAGGAAAGTCCCGGCCGCTGCCAGGCCATGAGGCGAGCGAAAGGTGGCCTGCTCGAACGGTCCATCTGTGGCTCCGGGATCACCCGTTCCGGCAAAATCGCTGATCTTGCCGCCCAAATCGCTGATGACGATCCGATGGTGCCCTGTGTCGGCGATGATGAGGCGTGGAAGATCGGCCAGGATCTTCGCGGGGAAGGCGAGGGCGCTTTCGGGCATCCGCTCGCGGTAGAAGAGGAGGGGGTCTTCC
>JAZFPV010000073.1:0-2073 GCA_036444795.1 Thermoplasmata archaeon | reverse complement strand
GCCCTCGAGGCCCGGGAGGACAGCGTGGGCCCGGGTTCGACTTTCGCGCTGAACCTGACGGTGCGGAATTCAGGCCGGGCTCCCGCCGTCGGGATGCTCGAACTCGCCCTGCCCTCCGGCGTTGCCTACCTGGGGGACAACGGGACCATTGCGCCGACATCATCGACGAATCGTGTCCGGTGGGAGATCACCAATCTCGACGCAGAGTCCCTCCTCGTTTTGCAAATTCAGCTGCACGCGATCGGAGATCCCGGCCCCCGGGCATTCCGGTTCACGTTTAACTATTCCGAAGGCCGCGGGAGCAATCCCGTGGTGGCCTCCAGCAACGCCGTGACCGTCGACCTCGCGGCCGTGGGGGGGACCAACCCGGGTCTTCCTTGGTGGTTGTGGCCCCCCCTCCTCGGGGCGGCCATCCTTCCCGCCTTCTTCCTGTTTCGTCGTTGGCGCAGACGACCTCTCCGGCTGCATGACGTCTTCGTGGTGGACAAGGGAGGCCGCGTCCTGGCCCACCAATCGGATACCCTCATCACGGAGCAGGACGAAGACATCGTCGCGGCCGCCTTTACGGCCGTCCAGGAGTTCGTGAAGCATCACTTTAGCCGTAGCCCCGGCGAGAATGTCAGAACGCTGGAGTTCGGCGACCGGAAGATCCTGCTCGAGCAGGGCGATCACCACTACATCGCGGTCGTGATCAGCGGGGATGAGACCCGTCGTCTGAAGGACAAATTGAATAGGCTTTCCGAGGAGATCAACGACCAGTACCGCGGCATCCTGAAGGATTGGCGGGGCGACACCACGGCGATCGAGGGAATCTCTCAGCTCCTTCCCGATCTCTGGATGCGCAGGGTCGAAGGAGGCGCCCTGTCTCCAATACTTACGCTCCTAAGAAGGGGCCGTTCTCGAATACGTCCGCTCCTTCGGTGGAGGAGGAAGGATTAAAGCGAAACCCTTCCTAAAAAAAAGACGGTTCATGGACGAGTACGGCTTCGCCCGAAACCTAGAACACCTGGTAGGGGACCGGAAGCCGTTCGCCGTCGCCACCGTGGTCGGCGTCGAGGGCTCCTCCCTCGGCAAGCCGGGGTTCAAGATGATCATCTCCGGCGAGCAGGAAGTAGCATTCGGCACCTTAGGCGGGGCCTGTCCCGACGGGCCGATCGTCCAGGTCGCCGTGGAGACGATGGAGACCGGGGAGCCCCGCCTCATCAAGGTCTTCCTCGAGGACGTGGAGTCCGCCGTCCGGGGGACGGTCACGAGCCAGACGCGCGACGAGATTCACGTCGAGACGAATTGTGGAGGGGTGATGGAGATTTACGTGGAACCGTACCTGCCGCCCGACCGGCTCATCCTCATAGCCGAGGGGGGTCGAGACCCGCTGGAGAACCATCTCGTGGATTTGGGGAAGCTCCTGGACATGGAGGTCGTCGTCATCGACCACAAGCCCGTCCTCGAGAGTCGGCCTGATGTCCTTATTGAGGAGATGGATTACGACCTAAGCGAGTTTGATTGGACGGAGAAGGACTCCGTCGTCGTGCTGACGAAGGGGGGCCGGGACATCTCGGTCCTGGCAGCCCTTGCCGAGGCTCCCGTCCGGTATGTGGGTCTTCTGGCCAGCCGCGATCGGATCGCACACGACATGAAGGAGTTGGCGGATCTGGGCGTGGCCCAGGCGTTCCTACGCCGGCTCAGGACCCCGATCGGGATCGACATGGGGGCGACGACGCCCGGAGAACTCGCCCTGAGCATCATGGCGGAGGTCGTGGCGACCAAGTACGGGAGGCGCCTTCCGGGGAAGGCGAGCAAGACCAAGGCGCCGAAGGCCGCCACGACCTAGCTTTGTCATCGTGGGGATCGCCAAATTCGCCTAGCGGATGAGCCACAGGTCACCGCTGGCCAAGGGGATCGGTTGGGATGTGGGGACGCCGACTCCTCGAGGGAGGGCAACTCCGCCCGCCAGGCCGGTTCTCGGAACGCCCTTACCCCGGCCTCCGCGCACCATGGCGCTCAGGATGCCGAGGACGGCGGACATCCGCCCGCTCCGGGACGTCGAGGCAGTCATCTTCACAGGCCCATCTA
>JAZFPV010000072.1:0-2154 GCA_036444795.1 Thermoplasmata archaeon | reverse complement strand
GCGGAAGGGATTGTGATCGTCAACCCCGACGGCCGCATCGTGCTCGCCAATGTCAGGACCGAAGAACTGTTTGGTTACCAGCGGGATGAACTGCTCGGACAAACCCTGGAGGTTTTGCTCCCCGAGCGCTTCCAGAATTCCCACGCGGACCACCGGGCCGTCTACTTTGCCGAACCCCGCGTCCGGCCGATGGGCATTGGCCTCGATCTCGCTGCCAGGCGCAAGGACGGGACCGAGTTCCCCGTCGAGATCAGCTTAAGCTTCATCAAAACGGAGGACGGGGTCATCGCCATGGGCTTCATCACGGACATCACCGAACGCAAGCAGGCGGAGGAGGCACTGGCACGCGAGGTACAGGAAGTCGCCCGCCTCGGCGAGGAGGCCCAGGTCCGCGAGGCCTTCATCCGAGACGTGGTCGAGAGCATCCGGGACGGAATTGTCGTGGTGGACCGAGAGGGCCGGATTACCGCCTGGAACCGGGCGATGGAGCAACTGTACGGCATGACCGCCATCGAGGCTCGCGGGCTGCCTATCCTGGAGGCCTTCCCTAAACTCAAGGCGCAAGGGTTTGCGAAGGTTCTTGCGAGGATCCTGGAGGAAAACGAAGAGGTGGCGCTGGGCGGGTTTGAACATGAAACTCGCTTCCGGGGGCGGGTGACGATGGACCTCAAGGGAAGTCCCCTGCGGACCCCGACGGGGGAGGTGATCGGTGCGGTATTCGCCCTGGAGGATGTCACCGAGCGCATCGAGTTAGAAAGGATCGCCCGGCAGTCCGAGAAGATGGCGGCAGTAGGGACGCTTGCGGCAGGGATCGCCCACGAGATCAATAATCCCATCGGGATTATCACTTCTCGGGTTGAGCTCATGCTCATGGAGGCCCGCGAGCGGAGGCTGAAGCGGGAGGTCGTCAAGGACCTCCGGGTACTCGAGAAGCACGCAGGGCGCGTGGCCAAGATCACGCAGGGCCTTCTCTCCTTCTCCCGCCAGGCGCCCTGGAAACTCACTTCGGTGGATGTGAACCAGGTGGTCGAAGAGGCTCTCCTCCTCGTCGAAAAGCAATTTGCGAAGGAGGGGATCACCTTGAAGAAGAACCTGGCTCGGGACCTCCCAAAAGTTCAAGGGAGCGCCAATCACCTCGAGCAAGTCATTGTCAACCTGCTGACCAATGCTCGGGAGGCTATGCCTCGCGGTGGAGCCCTTACAGTTTCGACGACCGTTCAGCGACCACCGTCAACTGATGACCGTATGGAGGAAGACCGGGGCGGTCATCGGACTTCGGCGAGGTCAGTCGAGCCGCCGTCGGACTTCGGCGAGCTCCCTTCGGGTCTGAGCCTCAGGGGCGAAGACAGTCGAGCCGTCACCGAATCTTTGGTAGAGATCCAGATCAGCGACACCGGCTTGGGAATTCCCCCCGAGATCCTTCCGCGAATCTTCGATCCCTTTTTCACGACCAAGGAGCAGGGGTCCGGACTGGGCCTCAGCGTCACGTATGGCATCGTGCGGGAGCATGGGGGGACCATCAACGTGGACACCCGGCCGGGTGAGGGGAGTACTTTTATCATCCAGCTTCCGATTCCTGGAGGACCGAAGACTGGAGACGCGACCCATGGCGAAAGAGCGCATCCTCGTCATCGATGACGAGGAGGACATGCTGGAAAACTGCAGCCGCATCCTCGACCGGCTCGGGTACGAGCCTCTGCTCGAATCTGATGGTGGGAAGGGAGTTGTGCGGTTCGAGCACGAGCACCCCATGGTGACCCTCACCGACCTGCGCATGCCGGGGATGGACGGCCTGGAAGTTCTCCGAACCATTCGGCGCATCGATCCCGAGGCATTGGTCATCCTCTTCACCGCCTTCGCCACGGTAGAGACGGCGGTGGAGGCGGTCAAGGAAGGGGCCTTTGACTATATTCCCAAGCCCTTCAGCGCCGACCAGCTTCAGCTGGTCATCGAGCGTGCCCTGACCCAGCGACGGCTCCTCGAGGAGAACCGTCGCCTGCGGGAACAACTCACCGACACGTACCGGTTCGAAAGCATCGTGGGTCGAAGCCGCTCGATGGTCCAGGTTTACGACCTGATCAAGAAGGTGGCAGCGAGCGTGGCCAACATTCTTATTCTCGGGGAAAGTGGGACCGGCAAGGAACTCATCGCCAG
>JAZFPV010000071.1:0-3415 GCA_036444795.1 Thermoplasmata archaeon | reverse complement strand
CGTCTCGTCCGTCGGCAGCTGCGGGACCATGACCCGCTGCTCGAGCAGGTAGTTCACGAGGCTGCGGGCCGAACCGAGGTCCACCCTACACGTCTCCTGGAGCCAGACCATGGCCGCGGCTTCTCCTTCTCCGTCGACACGCCGGAGGACCTCCTGCCGGAGGCGACCGACGTGGAGCGAGAGGTCGAAGCTCCGCGGGAGCATCTCCCCGGTCCAAGAGGGTACGGTCGGCCGGCGGCCCGAGGCGTCCTTGACGAAGACCTTCATCCCCCGCACACGCTCGAACCGATAGGTTCGCCCGCCGAGGACGAAGACGTCGTGGCGGCTCAGCTGCTCCACGAACTTCTCGGAGAGCGTCCCGATGGTGACGCCATGGTGGGTGATGACCCGGTAGTTCCCCTCCTCCGGAATCGTGCCCACGTTGGTGAAATAAATCATGCGGCTCCCGCGCTTCCGACCGAAGCGGCCCTCCTCCTCGTCGAGCCAGATTTTCGCGTAGACAGAGACATCGGGGTTTCGGCTCGACAGATACCGGAGAACGGAAAGGAACGCCTTGCGGGAGAGGCGACGGTAGCAGTAGGACCGCCGGACCAAGGCGAAGGCCTCGTCGATCTCCCAACGCTGCTCCAGGCTCATGCCGACCAGCGTCTGGGCGAGGACATCCAGGGAGTTGGTGGGGATGTCCACCCGGTCGATGCGGTTCTCGTAGGCCGCCCGCACGAGGGCGGCACACTCCAGCAGATCGTCGTTCTCGAAGACGATGAGGCGGCCGACGCTCACATCGCCGTAGGCGTGGCCCGCCCGCCCGACCCGCTGGAGACCCTTGGCGATGGACTTGGGGGAGCCCACCTGGGCCACCAGATCGATGTACCCGATGTCGATGCCCAGCTCCAGGGAGGTGGAGGAGACGACCGCGTTCAGCTTGCCCGCCTTGAGGCGCTCTTCCACGTCCAGGCGGACGTACTTACTCAGGCTGCCATGGTGGGCCTCGAGGTCCTCGACCCCCCGATCCTTGAGTTTGATCGAGAGCCGCTCCGTCCCGCTGCGGGTGTTCGTGAAGATGAGGGTCGTCCGGTGGTCGTCGACCATCCCCTTGAGCTGGTCGTACATCCGGGCGTTGACGACCTCGAAGGGAAGGGCCGTCATGTCCCGCACGGGGCAGAGGACGCGCATGTCGAGGCGCTTCTGGCCCTCGACCTCCACCACGTTCATCGGCCGAAGACCGTCGTCCTCGTACCCCGCCAGGAACTTGGCCACCTCCCTCATGGGCGCGATGGTCGCGGACAGGCCGATGCGGACGAAGGGGGCCGTGACTTGCGAGGAAAGCCGCTCCAGACTGAGCGAGAGGTGGACGCCTCGCTTGTTCGAGCAAATCTCGTGAATCTCATCCAGGATGACCCACCGAACGTCCTGGAACTTCCGTCGGAAGACGGGGGTGGAGAGGATGATGGCCAGGGACTCCGGCGTCGTGATGAAGATGTGGGGGGGGCGGCGGGCCTGCTTCTGCCGTTCGCTGGGGGAGGTATCCCCCGACCGGACGGCGACCCGGATCTGCGGCGCCTCGAGACCCTCCGCGTCTGCCAGGGCCTCCATCTCCGCGAGCGGCGCCCGCAGGTTCCGGTTGATGTCATTGGCTAGGGCCTTCAGAGGGGAGATGTAGAGGCAGTAGATCTTGTCCTCCAGCTCGCCTTGTTTCTGCAGGGCGTAGAGTTCGTTGATGATGGAGAGGAAGGCCGTCAGCGTCTTCCCGGACCCCGTCGGCGAGGAGACGATGACGTTCTCCCCGGCGTGGATCAGGGGGACCGCGTAGGCCTGGGGCTCCGTCAGGGTGTCGAACTTGTCGTCGAACCATTGCCGGACGAGGTCCTCCATCAGGTCAAGGATGTCTTCCTTGGAGCCTTGTTCCGTTACGGTCGTTAGCATGAGGGAACCGGTCAAACCATGAAGAATCGGGCACGAACGTAAAAGGCTTTGCCGGTGGTTCTGGGCGGGGCTAGGTCGCCTCGATCGCGACGGCCACGGCGTTTCCGCCGCCGAGGCACAGGGTCACGAGACCTCGGCGAGCGCCCCGATCCCTCATGGCGTAAAGAAGGGTCGTCAGGATGCGAGCCCCCGTACAGCCCAACGGATGGCCCAGGGCGACGGCGCCTCCATTCACGTTGAGCTTGTCCATTGGAATCCGCAGCTCGCGGGCGACGGCGAGGGAAGCGGCGGCGTATGCCTCGTTGTGCTCGAACAGATCGAAATCGCGAATGGTCAACTCGAGTTTCTGAAGCAGTGCGTTGACCGTCGGGATGGGGGCTTCCATGACGAACTTCGGGGAGACACCTCCCGTGGCGTACCCCAGGATGCGGCCCAACGGCCTCGCGCCCATCTCGTCGGCTCGGTCTTGGGAGGCAACCACGACGGCGGCGCCCCCGTCACTTAACTGGGAGGCGTTCCCCGCGGTGACCGTCCCTCCCTCTTGGAAGACAGCGGGCAACCGGGCAAGTTTCTCCAGAGTGGTGTCCGAACGGACGCCCTCGTCCACCTCGAAGAGGGCCTCGCCTTCGGGGCTTTCCAGCGGGACGGGGACCGTCTCCTCCTCGAATCGTCCTTCCTTGATAGCGCTCAGCGCGCGCATGTGGCTCTCGTAGGCGAAGGCATCCTGCTCTTCTCGCGTGATCCCGTACTTCTCCGCCACGACCTCGCCGGTGATGCCCATGTGGAATTCGTTGTACACGTCCCACAGCCCGTCATGAACCATCGCGTCCACCAGCTCCCCGTCACCGTGGCGGTACCCCCAGCGGGCCCTCGGCAGGAGGTAGGGTGCCGCGCTCATGTTTTCCATGCCCCCCGCGACGACGAGGTCCTGATCGCCGGTCCGGATGGAATCCGCGGCCAAGGTTACGGCTTTCAGGCCGGACGCACAGACCTTGTTGATCGTCACGGCGCCCACCTTGTCAGGCAGGCCGGCGAAGAGGGCCGCCTGTCGGGCGGGCGCCTGGCCCACGCCGGCCTGAATGACGTTGCCCATGATGACCTCCTCCACGTCCGTGGGATCAACCTGGGTCCGCCGCACGACTTCCTCGATAGCGAGGGCGCCCAGGCGAGGGGCAGGAACATCGCGTAGGGCCCGTCCGTACTTGCCTACCGGCGTTCGGACGGCGCCGAGGATGACAGGACTGGCCAAGACGTCACCGTCGGGATCTGATGTACACGTGCGCTACTTGAAGCTTCCTCGGAGAGAATCGCCGCGGACCCGGGATCTACTCGGCCAGAACAAACTTCTCCAAGAGGCCGATCGGCGGGGCCCCCCCTGCCAGCAACCGGTCGTGGAACTCTCTCAACGTCGCCTCAGGGTGGGCCTCGAAGAATTTCTCTCGGACCTGGAGGATGAAGAGCTTGCCCAGGGTGTAGTTGAGATAGCCGGGGT
>JAZFPV010000070.1:0-4655 GCA_036444795.1 Thermoplasmata archaeon | reverse complement strand
AGAATAATCGCCTCGACCAGCTGGGATGAGAGGGTAAATGAAATGCTCTCTCGGGAGGAATTTGTCGGCATAGGAAACAGGAGACTCTCTCGAGGTATCGTGACCATGTTCTGGGCCACCAAGCGGTAAGTCTGGCTCGTCTATATCCGGTGGTCTTCCGCGCCGCCACCGTCCGATAGACACCATCAAATCTGAGAGCATCCCGGTGTAACAGGAGGGGCTCCACCATCATCGCGTAGTAGTATGGGGGCTGCATCCGGAAGATGGGCGCACTAGGCTCTGGACCCTCCGGGATTGACTTATCCTGTGAGGCGACCGCTCGGGGGTTCGAATCGCCCTCCCTGCGTCTCGCTCACGGCCTCCGGGCGTCCAAACGACGTCTCACGATCCACACCAAGGCGGCGGTCACGGCCAATGCAATCCCCGCGAGAAGGGAGTACAGGGGGAGCCCGCCGTAGGGGCCGGTGGGGCTGAAGACATTCGTATCGACCGCAAAGGTCGCCTCCGCCTGCGCCGTGTTGCCGGCAGTATCGAATGCAACGACTCGCACCTCATGGACCCCGTCGGGGAGAGCGAGGGAGATCGAATTCTGAAGGCCCACATCTTGCGGCGGTTCCCCATTCACATGGACCTCATATCGGAGGAGGCCGGATGTGACGTCCTGCCCCGTCCAGGAGACACGAACTTCGGAGCGCGTCACGACACCTTCCGGGAAGAGACCCTCGATGTGAGGGGGGGTGGTGTCGATCTGGATTAGAGAAGAACGCGGAACTTCGCTGAGTTCCGCGTGGTCCATCGCGAAGAACTCGAAGGCGTGAACGCCGTCACCCTCCACGAGGACCGGGGCCGTGTAGTTCAGCCAATCCGCTCCATCCAGGCGGTATCCAATCGAGGCGACCCCGCTCCTGGTGTCGCTGGCACTCAGGGTGACGCTGACACCCGAGCGATACCAGTTGTTCTCCCCCAAGTCCCCCGCCAGGGTCTGGAAGGAGGTCGGGGGGGACCGATCGTAACCGAGCGCGTGGAACCCGAAGGTCATGTCGCTCCCCAGGACGAGGAGATCCTCGCTGTCCAGTTCGGCCGGGCCGCCCAGCACGTAAACGCCCCAGAAGGGCCCCGACCCGAGGAAGCCCGCGATCTCCCGGGGCTGGGTGGGGTCCGAGAAATCGACGACCCGGATCCCCTCCCCGTACCACGAGAGGAAGGCCACGTCGCCGACCACGTAGATGTTGTGAATCGTCGCGCTGTCTGGAGTGGCGATCAGGGATTCCTCCGTGGCGAACGCCCCGATCTGAACCGGGTTCGATGGATCGGAGGTGTCGAAGATGCGGAGAAAACCGTACGGCTCCGGTTGGAAGTCCTCGTCTGCCACGAGGACGAGTTCGCCTCCACGCGCCGGGACGGCGGCATGGGCGTTGCCCTCGTCGCTGCCGAAGGTAGGCGGCTCCCGTCCGTACCCAACGAAGACCGGGCTCGCCGGCTCGGAGATGTCGACGAGGACCAAGCCTGCATCCCAGTATGACAGGTAGGCGACCTGACCGTCGTCACGGACCCACACATCGTGCAGGAACACCGCGGGAAAGTCTCCTCGGCAGAGGACCGGTGTCCCGGGAGGGGGCGTGCAGTCGGAACCCGCGGGGAGGCCGGGGTCTGTGAGGCCGGGTGCTCCGAATGCCAAGCCCGCATCGCGACCGATCGTCCACGCGCTCTCCAGGCGTGGCTCCGCGGGGTTGGTCACGTTCACGATCAGGAGGTCGCTGAACGGGTGGTCGCCGGTGCCGAAGACCTCACCATACGGGATGGCCAGGAGGACGTAGGCCCGGTCGGCCACGGCGTAGAGATAGAGGTTGTGCACCCCGCCCGCACCGAAGCTCGCAAAGAGGGCGGGGTTCGTCGGATCCGTGACATCGTATAGGTGGAATCCTCGAAAGCCTCCGGGTCCACATCTCTCATCCGAGTGGGCCAGGAGGACGCCGTCGAAGAACGGGGTGTTCACCCGGGCAACCTTCACGTCGTTGATGCGGCTGTTTGCGGGCGCCAGGATCGTCGTCGTGAGCCGGGGGGTGGCGGGGTCGGAGATATCGATCACCTTGACCCCCTTCGTGGAACAGCTGAAGGTCCCTAGGTAGACAAATTCCCCGTAGGCCCAGATGTCCGCAGTCGTAACCTGAAAGTCCGGCTCTTCCTGCGGACCGAGGCGACTGATAAGAAAGAGTTCTTCACCAGGTGAAGCGAGGCCTCCCTCGGGCGCTTCGGATTGGCGCTCTGTTGCGAACACATCTGGGAGCGTGATCTCGGGAGCCTTCTCGGCAACTGCCTGGCCCTCCAATGCGGAGTGGAAGCCGAAGACAACCGCCAGGATCAAAAGCACACTTAGAAGCGCTCGGCCCAGGGGACGCCGCACGACTCGATTCAAGGGGCCCTCCGTCTACAATCTTTCGGTGGGGGACTGACGCACCTAACCCGCTCGTGGCTGGCCGTACTTGTCCCAAGAGGCGATCTCTGCAAGGGGCTTCCGACGCTTCCCCCTACGCGTCGCCTCGGCTGTGGGGAAGCCCATCGGAAAGGCCGTGATCACGACGGCGTCCTCCGGAAGGCCGAGGAGCTGTCGTGTGCGGGCCTGATCGAAATTTGCGACCCAACATGCACCTAGGCCCTGGTCCCAGGCCGCGAGCATCATATTCTGGATGGCACGACCGGCATCGGCCTCGGGGAATTTGGCCCCGATCATCGCCACCACGATCGCCATCGGTGCCTTCGCCAGGTAGGGACCCGTCTGGGTTAGCCGGGAGAGCTCCCGGAGCGTGGCGCGGTCCCGGACCACAACGAAGTGCCATGGCTGGCTGTTCTTCGAGCTTGGAGCCCAACGGCCTGCCTCGAGGACCCTTAGAACCATCTCCTCGGGGACCTCTTGGTCTGTGAAGGATCGAACCGCTACGCGGCCTCGGATGCACGCCCACGTCTCCATACCGGGGGGACGGACAAGGAATACTAAGGGTTGCTGCGACCGGTGGCCCAAAGAAAGTCGTGCCTCTCAGGCTCCAGCGATTCCGCGGCCTTAGACGTCGACATATCCCGCCTCCCACGTCCGATGCTCGTCGTGATTCCTCAGGTCCACCGAGAAATCCACAGCGGCCTTCAACGCCAGGAGAACGGGAATCCAACCGGGGACGTGGACTGCGTAGTGCGCGGCGGGCACGGCGCTCTCGGTCATCGTCAGGTCCGTTCCGCCTTCACCATCCGGGACCAGGTCGAATTGCACCCGACTTCCCCCGAAGTACTCAACTGCGAAGCAGGTCGGGGGTTCTTCCTCAAGGACACGACCGCGGTGAGTCACCCGGTTGGGGAAAGTGAAGTGGACGACGCCGTCCCTCTCGGGGGCCGAAGACGCCCAGAATCGGGCCCGTCCCTCTCCGGTACTCAGCACCTCGTACACCCGTTTCGGCGACGAGTGCAGATGGACCCGCCAACGAATCGTGTCGTGAACCTCCTCGCTCATGGCGTCTTCCCACCTTCCGTCGGCTATCACCCTTCTGAGCTGACCGATTTCGCTCGTGATGGGTCCCCAGGGATGCTTTAAAGGTCGTCCGACCTCACCGCGCCCAGAGCCCCGTGGTCTAGAGGACAATGATCCCAGGCTTTGGATCGGCACGTCGCTGAGGAGAGACCTGGTGACGGGAGTTCGAATCTCCCCGGGGCTATCCCTCCCGGGTTCGAAACCGTCGGAAGAGGAACAGGAGGACGAACGGGAGGAAGAGCCAGAGAAGCGACGCGGGGAAGAGGACGAGCAGAAGGGCCTCAACCGGGAACGTCAATCCCACTATCACAACCACCGCCACGAAACCCCCGCCCCAGACGGCGGCGAAGAGCACGGCACGGGGCTCGAAGTTCACGCCGCCGCATCCCGCTAAAGGCCTTTAGCCTTGGCCGCGCTTTTCCGCCTCGTTGGCCCGGGTGACCTGCCGCCTCGAGTTCCGCTACGCCAACCCGGAGGTGGCGAAAAAAGTTCTCCAAGCCGTGGAGCAGGAGAACGCTCCTTTCGTGGCGGCGCGCGTGGAAGGTGCTACCCTGATCTCGGAGGCGGAGGCCCGTTCCCTGAGGAGTCTGGTTCGCACCTTGGACGACTACCTGGCCAACCTCTCGGTGGCCGAGAAGGTGCTAAATGTTGCCTACGGAACGCAGGTGTCCCCAGGAGATACCAGAGAGATTCACGACTGAGGGTAACCCTTCCCGGAAGCGTGTTCGTCCAGGAGGTAGGGGCGAATCCTTGACGTTCGTCCGAATCAGGTTGCGGACGATGAGCCCTTCCTTGGTGTTCGCATGCGTGAGACTTGGACCGCTACACCCAAGACTAGGAAGGACCCAGGGGTGTTTGAGCAATTGAAAAGGAGGTGAGACAATAGGGAAGATATCGCATTTCATATCCTATTTCCTGTTTAGGCTCCTTACAGGTGGTCCTGACCTCACCGCGGACGAGGAAGAGGGAGAAGAATAGGACTAGAACCGGAGGGGAGGGCCGCACAGCCCGCCGCGATGATCGATTTCGAGGCGGGGGATGAGATGGAGTTTGACCGTATCGGGGATGGGACGCTCGATTGCGAAAAGGCTGGGTATGAGAAGTTTTGTCCCTATTCTGAGATCCTGCTTCGGGGGAG
>JAZFPV010000069.1:0-4894 GCA_036444795.1 Thermoplasmata archaeon | reverse complement strand
CCCTCGCGCTCGTCCTCGGATGGAACCTCCTGCGTCCCGTCCCGAGCACGGGGCTGGTCGATCTTGCCGCAAGGGCGAAGGCTTAATGCGAGGTCGGCCCCATCGACAAACGTCGAAGGGGGATGACATCGTGAGCGCAGGCGGCCTAGCGGGTGTCAAGGCCGGGACCACCGGGTTGAGCTTCATCGACGGCCAAAAGGGCCTCTTGGTCTACCGCGGATATGACATTCGGGACCTGGCGCGGGATTCGACCTACGAGGAGACCGTCTATCTGTTGTGGCATGGACGGCTGCCCACCCACGCCGAGCTGACCGCGTTCTCCGAGGAAATGGCGGCGGCCCGGCACCTGACCGACGAAGAGCTGGATGCCCTCGCCGCGTTCCCCAAGGAGGCCCTCCCCATGGGGGTGCTCCGGGCGATGGTGGCCCGTCAGGCCCTCACGGACCCCGACCGCGAGGACGTGTCGCCCGAGGCCACCCGGCGCGTGGGGATCCGCCTCGCGGGGGCCTTTCCCCTCTTCGTGGGCGCCTTCCATCGATTGCGGAAGGGGAAGGCGTACCGGGCACCCCCGGAGGGGTTGAGCCACGCCGCGAGCTTCCTCTATGCCCTGCACGGCCAGGCCCCCTCCGAGGAACAGGCCCGGGTCATGGACGTCGCCCTCATCCTCCACGCGGACCACGGCTTCAACGCCTCGACCTTTGCCGCCCGCGTCACGGCCTCCACCCTCGCGGACCTCAACAGCGTGGTGGTGACCGGCCTGAGCACCCTCTCGGGCCCCCTCCATGGAGCCGCGAACCGGGATGCCATGAACCTCCGGCTGAAGATCGGGGACCCCGCCAAGGCCGAGACGTACGTGCAGGAGGCCCTCGCCCGCAAGGAGAAGATTCCGGGATTCGGCCATCGGGTGTACAAGACCATGGACCCACGGGCTGCGATCCTCAAGGAATACGCCGAGAGCCTGGGGAAGGCGGCGGGACAGGAGAAGTGGCACGCGATGTCCATCATCATGGAGGAGGCCATGATGCGGGAGAAGGGGCTCAACCCCAACGTGGACTTCTACAGCGCCACGACCTACTATGCCATGGGCATCCCCGTGGACCTCTTCACGCCCATCTTCGCCGTCAGCCGGGTGGCCGGCTGGGTCGCGCACGCGATGGAGCAGTACGGGGACAATCGGATCATTCGGCCCACGTCCGAATACACGGGGCCCAAGGACCTGAGTTACGTTCCCCTCGACCAGCGGACCTAGGCGATCCGGTCACCCGGTTGGGCCCCGTCGTCGGGCCGCAGCAGGACGACGCGCCCGTCCGCACGGATGGCACCGAGGACCAGCACCTCGGAGAGGAAGTTGGCGATCTGCTTGGGCGCGAAGTTCACGACCGCGATGACCCGGCGGCCCCGGAGGTCCTCGCGGGCGTACCACTCCTTCACCGCCGCCGCGCTTTTCTTGACGCCCAAGGCCCCGAAGTCGATCTGCATCCGGTAGGAGAGCTTGCGGGCCTCCGGGAACTCCCCGACCTCGACGATTTCCCCCACCCGCATGTCCACCCGCTCGAAGTCCTCCCAGGCAATGGTCGCCATCGGGTCCGCGAAGGGGGGAGGGGCCTTATTCTTCCCCCTGGCCTTCGGAACCGAGACGGCCCTTCTGTAGGCGTCGCACGGGCCAGGCAAGGGCTCGTGTAAGGGGGTCATGGGAGGCCAGGATGACCGTCCTCCCCTCCTCCCGCAATCCTTCGAAGAGATCCAGCAGATCGGGGGCGGTCTCCTCATCCAAGGAGGCGGTGGGTTCGTCCGCGAGGAGGAGATCGGGCTCGTTGGCAAGGGCCCGAGCGATCGCCACCTTCTGCCGCTCGCCCACGCTCAACGCGTGGGGACGACGTCTCGCCAAGGCCTCCAAACCGAAACGGGTCATCAGCTCCTCTCCTCGCGAGGCCATGTTGGGCGCTCGGCGGAGGCGCAGGGGGAGCTGCACGTTCTGCCGGACCGTCAACTCCTCCAACAGGTTGTGGTCCTGAAAGACGAAGCCGACCTCATGCAGCCGCACGGCCGCCCGCTCTCGTCGCGTCAGGCCGGCCAGGTCTCGGCCCCGGAGCAAAACGTGCCCCCGGTCGGGCCAGTCCAACCCCCCGAGAAGATTCAGCAAGGTGGTTTTCCCGCTCCCGTTCCGCCCCCACACCACCATTCCTTCGCCCGCGTCCAGCTTGAACCGGACGTCTCGGAGCACGTAGTCGGCCCCGTCGTAACTCTTCCAGAGGTCCCGGGCTTCGAGGAGGGCGGGCACGGTCTACCCCCTACTCCGTTTGCCCGCTAAAACCTAACGAGGAGGCCGCACGGCCGCGTGCCCGTGGTTTTAAGCCTCCCCATCGGTTTGGCTGGCCACCCTGGCTTGCCCGACCGGTCCGTCACCCCGCCCCCAGGGCAGGCGCCGGTCCATCATCCCGTCGAAGGAAGTGAGAGAACGCTCCTCCGCCTCGCCACCCGATTCAACTGGCGTGTCGCCGCGGCGATGCTCGGCATCGCGGTGTGCGCCACCTACGCCGCGGGCGCGCTGGTTCTCCTCGACGGATTGGAGGCCGGCAGCCAATCCGTGCTGGACCGGCTCGAGACGGGCCCCTATCTCACGTATCGGGGCGTTTTTCCTCGGCTCGACCCTTTCGTCATGGATTCCAATCTGCAGGGACCATCCCGAGCCGGTTGGCTACGCCCTGCCGAGCTCGTGACCGACTCCGCTCTCGTCCCCGTTCGCGTCCTCGCCCTTGCGAATGGGAGTCTCGGAGGCCCGACACCCGCCCCGGGAATCGCCTTCGGCAGTCCCCAACTCACGCAAGGATTGGGGATGAGCCCCCTCTCGCTACGCACCGAGGCGGGAGCCATTCATGTCACCTTCGTGGCCTCGGGGGAGCGAGAACTCAGTCTACCCGATACCTGGATTCTGATCGCAGAGGCCGACCTCCGCCGGCTCGCGACATGGGAGGAGGGCTCATTCGATCTCCTGTTCGTGGAACCGCGGGAGGACGCCTTGCTTCTGGCCGACGCGGGATACACGGTCCTCGCCCTCGCCTCGGCACCGGACTTCTTCAACGCCACGTTGCAGGACGTTCGGCGATTGATTGGCAGCCTGGTGGTCGTGAGCGCCGTCGCGATCGCGGCGATCGCCTACAGCCTCATCGCGTTGGAGATGCGGTACCGACGTCCGGAGACGCGCACGCTCCTCGCCCTGGGTATGGACGGACGCGGCCTAGGCCGGTTGTACGGGCTCCAACTCGGGTTCATCGTGGTCGGCGGGACGCTGCTCGGCATGGCCGGAGGCATCGTGGCCGCCTCCGGCTTGGTCTCCTTTGCCCCGTTGTTTGGACTCCCGACCGTGATTTCTCCGCACCTCTCCCTCACGGGGTTCGTGTTGCCCCTGGCCGCCTCTCTCGCGGCGGGGTTGGCGGGAGGCGGGCTGAGTTTGCTACAGAACCTCCGGAGGTGGAACCGCGCGCCCGGCCGTTGAACTCTTCGTCATCATCGGCCTGGGCGCCGCATTGCTCACGGCCTCGTTCCCCTTCTACGCCTCCCTGGCCCGCACGCCCGAGGAACTCTTCTTTGGGCCGGGCGTGTACGTCTTGAGCCAAGCCTCGTCCCGCCAACCCCTGACCGAAGAACTGGCCGAAGAACTCCGGGTTGAGCCATGGTCGGACGCCGTCAGCCCCGAGGTCTACGCCTTCATCGGTCTCGCGGGGCGGGCCGTGGTCGTCCGGGGCGTTCAGCTCAGTCCTTTCTTGAGGCTAGAGGGGCTTCAACTTGAGGCGCCCCTCGGCCCCGAGTTCCTGATCCTGGGGGAACGGCTCGCCGTCCGCATGGGTCTCGGGATAGGCGACGCCATCCTGTTGCCAGGATCGACTTCCCCTCTCCTGATGGAGGCCCGCGTAGACGGCGTCCTCCGCGCCGACGGGGCCCCCGCCGACGAGGTCATCATGGACTTGCCTCGGGCGCGCCGGATTGCCGGTCTCGGAAGCGCCTCCCTCACGCTCCTCCGCGTGGGAACGGAGGAAGTTGAGTCTCTCCTCGCGTACCTGGCCCTCAACGAAGAAGAGGTCCTCGTCGCCGGAGAAGGAGAGACCCGGCTGGTGCAGGGGGGCCTGGTCATCGACGATCGAATCGGGTCCCTCATCCTCACGAACCCGGCCCTGGGGCAGGAGCTCGGTCGCACGTACATCGGTTCCTTCGCCCAGCACAGCGGGAACAGCCTCTCCGTCCTCGTGATCGGGATGGAGGCGTTGACGGTCCTCCTCCTCGGCGTGATGATGGCCTCCACGCTCACGCGGTACTGGGTGGAGCGCCGGCGGGAGGTGGGGATCCTGCGGGCCCTCGGAGGCGGGGGTTCCGCCGCCCTTCGGCTCTTTGGAATCAGACTGTTCGCGATCGGGGTTCCCGCCATCCTCGCGGGACTCTTGGCGGGCGCGGGGATTGGCCTTCTTCTGGGGTCCACCGGAGCCTACTCCTTCCTCGGCCACACCCTTCCATACCATCTGGATGCCGAGGGACTCCTCGTGCCCGCGGGTTTCTATCTCGGAGCCTTTGCTGTGATCGCCTTGGCGGGACTCGCCTTCCTTCTGCGCCAGCCCCCGCGCGACCTGCTCCACGAAGGGCCCGAGTCCTCGGGAAGGGAAGGGGAAGGAAGCTCGAACGACGGGTGACCCGGGACCCCTCGTTATCAGAGCCGCGAGCAACGCAGAAACGCTTATCCCGGCCCCCACCCGCCCTATCGACATGAATGAGAGGGTTCTGCGGCACGCCTTCCTCTCCCTCCTGGGGGCCCTCCTGCTGACCTTTGTCCTTTCCGGGGTCTTCGCGGTCAGTCCCGGCTACACATACGGCGCGATCATCAGCGAACAGGGATATCCCGCCC
>JAZFPV010000068.1:0-3370 GCA_036444795.1 Thermoplasmata archaeon | reverse complement strand
GCGTGATTTTGGCTGGCTTCAGCCTCGCCTTCCTGGCCTTTCGCTCCCTGGGAACGAACTACTCTGGGACCGTCGTGATCAAAGATTCCCACACGTTGGTGACGTCCGGCCCGTATCGGTGGATTCGACACCCCATCTACACGAGCTACTTCGCGCTCACACTGTCCCTCTTCCTTCTGACCGCGAACTGGTTCATCGGCCTTGCGTTGCTGGCGTTGAGCATTCTGCTCGCCTCGAGGGTTGAGGGGGAAGAAGCCTTGCTGCTGGAACGGTTCGGCGACGCGTATCGGGCGTACATGTATCGCACGGGACGGTTCTTGCCTCGACTCTTGCGCCGCCAATGAGGATAGCCTCGAAGCTCCGCGCCGGCCCCCTTCCACGACAGTGGCAGAAGCAGACTTCTGGCACCCCTGCCGCCCTGTCTCCGGGGGGTCCGTCACAACGTTTGGCGGCTCTCGCTTCCCGGACGGCGGAGCCTTACCGTCGTGGAGAGTCTGCTGTTATTGACGGCGGATTCGGTCCTTATTCTAACCCCTGTCTACTGTCCTGGAGAACCGAGAGATTGCAATATTGATTGTGAGGACCGTCGAACGGTTCGTGTAAGGTATTATGCCGACGGTCGTGATACAAACATCGCCACATGGCCTTCGTCCGGTGCGAATTCTGTTCGGCTAACGTCAAGGAGGAGCGTTTCCAAAGACATCTCGAACAGGTCCATCCGGCCGAGCGCAGCGCGATTGCTGGAGCCCGGCAGAGACTCCGCGACCTGGAACGTGAAGGCGTCGTCGTAAAACCGAGGATACCTCTCCGCCTTCCCAAGCGATTCATCCTTTACGCGGGTATCGCGGTTCTCGTCGTCCTCCTAGCTATCGGCCTGCCGAGCTTACTTCCTGGAACGACGGGTGGGCACATCCATCCGACGCTGTCCATAACGGTGAACGGTCAGCCCCTCACGATCCCCGGGAGCATTGGCATCTCCAGTACGTCCACCGGTACGATCGTCGCATCGATTCACACGCACGGGGCAAACGGCGTCATCCACGTCGAATCGCGAGAGCCAAAGACGCTCGGAGATTTCTTTGCCGTATGGGGCCAACCCTTCGGATCGGACCGCATCCTGAGCTTCCTGGTCGACGCGGGGAATGGCCTCACGATGACAGTAAACGGGCAGCCGACCACCGCCTTCGGTCAACTGGTCTTCGAGGACAACCAGGCCATCGCCATCGTCTACGGGCCCAGATGAAAGCTCAGGCTCCCGCGATGAGGCACGATCGGATGCCCGTTCGACTTCTCAAGTCGGCAAGAGCCGTCTGAGGCTGAGGTAGGCCTCTGGGGGCCGAGTCCGAATGGCAAATTCCGACTCCGAAGCTTCGTACGTGATCTTATGCCTCAGGACTCGGGGGTCATGGGTGACGGAGCCTTTCGTCTCGTGTTATCGGGCGTGAATTCTCGAAAGCCACGAGGCGGAGATCCATAACAGCACGAGGCTCACGATTAGGAGGGTCGTGGAGACCGCCAGCGTGATCGAGAAGACGGGGGCGAGAGATACGAACCAGTCCGCGATGATTGCGGTTCGGAGCTCCAGCATAACGACCCCCATCTCCAGGAGTATGAGGGCCAAAAGGAGTGCCGCCACCTCCAACCAGATGAGCCGTCGGAACAATATGGGTCCCCGATAAAGGCCCGCAATTTAGTTTCTCTGGCTTGCGACTTCAAGACGCACGCTGAACGCCAAATCCGTTACGCGGTTCTCCCTGCCGCCGCGTTGCAGCGCCTCCACCCACGCCAAGGCAAGGGATGGGACGGGTGGCCCGTGCCCCTCCCCGCCTGGGCCGATCCAGCCCGGAGGAGCTAAAGAATGCGATGCGCTCCGATGGGGCCAGCGAGCCTGAGTTTGTGTCCTTGGAGAAGGTCTCGGGGCAATCTCTACCCAAGGTTCACGTGCTGGATCGCGAGACAAGTTGGGATGAATCCGACTTAGGCATCTCGCAACTCGTCGGGTGGACTCGTTGCCAAGGGTCTGCCATGAAAGGAGGCCGTCTCCTCCATGGTTGAGGCTGCCTCAAACCGGCGGTGGGAGAGAGCCCTCGTGCATCGCCTCATTCGCACGTTTTGCCCGGCGTGTCAGCCCTCTTTGGACCATTTCGAAGAGCTCCGGATCGATGAGTCCGGCGGGGCCGCCCTCTCGAACCATCCCCTTTCTTCTCTGACGTCCGATGTAAGTCGGATTCCGAAGCATGTGTCGAATGGTCGAGGCCTGCCATCGCCCACCCCGACTCGTCGGGATGCGTTGCCGATTCGCCGCTTCCGCGATCTGCCGCAGCGACATCCCTCCGTCATACATGCGAAAGAAGGCCGCGACCGTGCGGGCCTCGCCGGCCTCGCGGACTAAACCCCCATCACGCCGCGTGTATCCATAAGGGGCCGTTCGAAGACGCGGACGCATCCCAAGGACGGCCTGCCGTCCATACAATGCGATGGCCCCCCTGTCTTCCAGTAGTCGGGTCGCCGCCTCCGAAGGCGAGAGTTGGTGTTGGCCGGCCCACCGTGTGAGGGCGGTGGTGCTGTCCTCGGCTCGATAGTGCCGCAGAAATTCCTTTCGTGAAGCGAAGCGGAGGAACAGCGTCTCTTGGATGAGAGGGTCCTTCGGTTGAAGGGCCCGGCAAGGGCTGCAGAGCGCGTGTCCTTGCTCGCTTTCGCGGACATCGTCCTCGGACCAGCAACGATCACACCGCGTCCTCGACCACCTCCGCTGCTGTCGGTATAGGGTCTGGTTCGGGCTCCGACTGCATCGTATCCATCAATGCCCGGATCTCTTGACGCTCCCCTTCGCCCCGGGACCTGAGGAGGAAGCCCTGGAGAACCCGGACGAAGTCTTCTTCGGAAACCAGCGGATCGTGTGCCCCCGGTCGCACGACGTTGTCCCATCGGGTGTAGCCCGCATATACGGGATTTCGAAGGATGTACCGGATGGACCAAACCGACCAGGTCCTCCCCCGGTTGGTCCGCGTTCCAAGACGATTCAGTCGTTCTGCGATCCAGGCCATCGGCTCCCCCTCTAAAGCCCGCCGAAACACCTCTCGAACCCGCGTGGCCTGTAGCTCGCGGACCACTAGCCTCCCCTCGAAATTCCGGTAGCCATAAGGGGCGGGAGCTCCGAGGGATCCCTGTTGGGCCTTGGCCTTTTGTTCCATGCCCATGTAGACCCGCTCCGCGATCTGCTCGCTCTCAAGCTGCGCGATCCGCTGGATGATGTCCATGACGAAGCGGCCCATGGCGGTCCCTGTGTCGAGGGACTCCTGCATGGAGGTGAACTCCTTCCCCCAGCCGCGGAGCCGGTCCATCATCTCCATGAAGTTTCGGCTGTTCC
>JAZFPV010000067.1:0-5377 GCA_036444795.1 Thermoplasmata archaeon | reverse complement strand
CCCATGAAGGCCTTGGTCCTGTGCGTGGATCGCGACGACGACTTAGGCGTCAAGGCCAACGTCCCGGGCCCCGTCGTCGGGCGCCAGGCCAACCTGGACGCCGCAATGCAATTGGGGATTCATGACCCTGAGGATGCGGATGTCAACACGATCCTCGCGGGCGTCTCCATGTACGACGAGTTGCAGAACGACGGCATGGAGGTGGAGGTCGCTACTATAGTGGGGGACCCGAAGGTCGGCCAGCAATCGGATCGGATCCTGAGCGAGCAGTTGGATGCGGTGCTGGAGCAGGTGGCCCCCGACGTCGCGTACCTCGTGAGTGACGGCGCGGAGGACGAGTTCGTCTATCCCATGATCGCCTCTCGCATCCGCGTGAACCACGTGAAGCGTGTCTACGTCAAGCAAAGTCGGAGCATGGAGAGTGCCTTCTACCTGTTCACGAAGGCGATTCGGGACCCGCGGCTCCGTCGCATCATCGTCCTCCCCTTCGCCCTCTCCTTCCTCGCGCTGGCATTGGTCCTCCGGGTGGCTCCCGAGTGGGCCCTCCCCGCGGTACTCCTCGTCCTCGGGGTCTACATGCTCGTCCGCGCCTACGATGAATACCTCAGTCCGCGTAGCCTGTGGCAGCGGTTCACGGGTTACTACCGGAACGTGAAGGAGTCCTTGACCTCGGGACGCATCTCGCTGTGGTTTGACATCGTGGCGGTCATGACGTTTCTTGTTGCCTCATTCATCGGATTCCGTGCGGCCTTCGCCTTCGCCCAGGTCCTCGTCGTCGATGCGGTAACTTTCGTGGCGACCGTCGTCGTGGTCTTCCTGCAGGAGAGCTTCTGGATCTTCATCATCGCCTTCCTGCTTCACGAGGGGGGCAAGGTGGCTCAGGCGTACTTTGCCAAGGGGAAGATCGCGACATCGTTCTTCTACGTCATCCTGGCCTTCGTCGTCCTCATGCTGGTGACCGCGGCCGGTCTTCAGCTCGCCTCGGCGATCCTCGGCTTGACGAGCCAGCAGAACGCCCTCATCCCGATCTACGTCGAGGTTGCCCTCGCCATCTCCATCGTCCTGGTTGCGGCGTTCTTGCGCCGGACGGAAGAGCGCGAGGCATTCAGCGAAGATGCCTGGCGGCCCTGAGGCGGGGCATGGAGTGGGCGGATTGGGAGCCGCATTACCTCGAGATTCTGCGAGACTTCGGCTTTGATCGGGGTCGCGACGAGGAGGCTTCCCGGATGCTGGCGGACCTTCTCCCCTCCCCTCGAGCCGGCCCACACGACCTCGGGAAACGCCTGCATGACCGGGTCGTCACCGTGCTTGGCAACGGACCCAACTTGAAGGACGAGCTGGGGCGCGCGGAAGGGACGATCGTCGCAGCCGATGAAGCCACCTCCGTGGCCCTCCACGGGGGGATCCTCCCAGACATCATCGTGACGGACTTAGACGGGCAGGTAGAAGACCAGATTGACGCCCAGAAGCAGGGTGCTCTCGCGGTCATCCACGCCCACGGGGACAACATCGACGCCCTCCGGCACTGGGCACCCTCCTTCGGACCTCTCAGCGTCGGCACGACCCAAGCCGAGCCATTTGACGGGATCCACAACTTTGGCGGGTTCACGGATGGGGACCGGGCCGTCTATCTGGCCGACCACTTCGGAGCGAGCGAGATTCGGCTGGCGGGCTTCGACTTCGACCGACCCAACCCGAAGGACCGGCCGACGGCGGCGAAGCTTCGCAAGCTCGCGTGGGCCCGGCGTTTGCTCGACGACTTGGCTCGGCGTCGACCCCTCATCGATCCATCATCCGCCAGCTCAGGATAGGACGCTTTGCGGCGGCCACCTCGTCGACCCGGGCCACGGCGGCATTCTCGGGAGCAGCCCGGAGCCGCTCCGGATCCTCTTCCGTAATGTGAGCGAGCGCCTCCACGAACGCGTCCAGGCCCTCTCGGGTCACGGACTCCGTCGGCTCAATCATCAGGGCCTCCTCCACGAGGTCGGGGAAATAGATCGTGGGCGGGTGGATCCCGTAGTCGATGAGCCGCTTCGCGACGTCCGTCGCGCGGACGCCTTTGGCCTTCAAGGGGGCCGCACTCGCGACGAACTCGTGTTTGCGTAGCCCCCCGAAGGGGACGGGGAGGTGCTCTTCGACGCGGGAACGGAGGTAGTTCGTGTGGAGAACGGCTTGCTCGGTGACCCGAACGAGGCCGTCGGCTCCCATCCGGGTGATGTAGGCGTAGGCGCGCAGCAGAACGGCGAAGTTACCGTAGAAAGCACGCACCTTGCCGATGGACTTCGGTCGGTCGTACTCCAGGTGATACCGTACGCCGTCGTACGCCACGAGGGGCACGGGAAGATAGTCCACGAGGGGGCCGCGTGCCCCCACAGGACCCGCACCGGGGCCCCCGCCGCCATGGGGGGTAGAGAAGGTCTTGTGGAGGTTGAAATGGGACAAGTCGAAGTCCATCTTCCCGGGATTCGTCTTGCCCAAGATGGCGTTGAGGTTGGCGCCGTCGTAATAGAGCAGGGCGCCCTGGGCGTGGACGAGGTTCGCGATGGTCAGGGCCTCGGACTCGAAGATGCCAAGCGTGTTGGGATTGGTCAACATGAAGGCCGCGGTCCGCTCGCTGACGGCCCCCTCCAAGGCCTCCAGATCGACGACGCCCTCGTGGGAAGGGATCTCCACAACCTCATATCCTGCCATCGTCGCGCTGGCGAAGTTGGTTCCATGCGCGGTGTCGGGGAGGACGACCTCGGATCGGTCTTCTCCTCGGTCCCCGAAGTAGGCCCGTGCCATGAGGAGGCCCGTAAGCTCGCCTTGGGCCCCCGCGACGGGCTGCAGGCTCACCTGGTCCATCCCCGCGATCCGGGCGAGCATGTCCTGGAGTTCAAAGAGGATCTGAAGGGCCCCCTGGACCGTCTCCTCGGGTTGCTGGGGATGGAGCCGGCGGGCCTTGGGCGAGGAGGCGAGGGACTCGGCGTACTTCGGATTGTACTTCATCGTGCACGATCCGAGGGGATAGAACCCCGAGTCCGTCCCGTAATTCATCTGGGAGAGCCGGGTAAAGTGCTGGGCGACCTGGAACTCCTCGAGATTGGGGATCTGAAGCTGCTCCCGTTGCAAGGCCGGGGGAACTCCCTCCGACGGACTTCCCGTGTCCCCCTCTTTCTGGGGCATGTCAATCAAGAGCGGCTCGCGGTGTCTCGCCTGACGGAAGATCACTTGCTCCCTTCCAGGGCGCGAACGAGCTCTCGAAAGTCGTCGGATGTATGCCGGTCCGTGATGGCAAAGAGGGTGGCTGGGGCGGCCTGGGGCAGATCCGCCGAGAGGTCCGTGCCCCCGTTCATCCCGTGCCCCATCAGTCGCTCCTGCAAGGAGGCGGTGGGCATCTTGTGACCCACGGGAAACTCGTTGAAGTAGGAACCCGGGAAGAGCGGGGCTTGAAAGCCCGGGACGCCGTCAAGATGACCCATGAGTTCCCTCGCGCGGTCCATCATCCCCGCGGCAAGGGCCCGAAGGCCGCTCGCCCCGTGATACGCGAGGTAGATCGTGGCCCCCACGGCCATCAGGGATTCGTTGGTGCAGATGTTGCTCATGGCCTTGCCCTTCCGAATGTGCTGCTCCCGAGTCTGCAGCGTCATGGTGAACGCCCGTTCCCCCCGTCGATCCTTCGTGAGGCCAATGACGCGACCCGGCATCTTTCGGATGTGTTCCTGCCGGCAGGCGAAGAGGCCCAGGGACGGCCCTCCAAAGTTCATCCAACCTCCCAGGCTCTGCCCTTCTCCAATGACGATGTCAGCGCCGTAGTCGCCCGGAGGACGAAGAACGGCCTGGGCCAGCGGATGCACCCCGACGACGAGGAGGGGCCCTGAGAGGCCGGCCTGGACTTCCGCGACTTTCGGATCCAGCTGGCCCAGGTAGTTGGGCACCTCCACGTAGACGGCGGCCGTCTCGTCCCCGACCAATTCCTCCAGGTGATCGAGATCCAACGTCCCGTCGTCCTGGTCGTAACCGGCCTCACGGATGCGCATGCCCGATCCTCGAACGTAGTTCCTCAGGACGGCCTTCTTCTCCCCCTGGATCAAGGCCGGGACCACAATCTCACGCTTTCCTGTGATGCGACGGGCCATCAAGGCCGCCTCACCGAGGGCCGTGGATGCGTCATACATGGAGCTGTTGGCCGCATCCATCCCCGTGAGCTCGCACACCAGACTCTGAAACTCGAAGAGTGCCTGGAGGAGTCCCTGGCTCAACTCGGCCTGGTAGGGAGTGTATGAGGTGTAGAACTCGGAACGGCTGAGGAGGGCGTCCACCAGGGCGGGGACGTACGTGTCATAATACCCGGCCCCGAGGTAGCTGGTCACCTCGCCGACGGTCCGGTTGCGATCCAGGATGCGAGAGACCTTCCGAACCGTCTCGGCCTCGCTCAACCCCCGGGGCAGATCCAGGCTGTCCACCCGAACCTCACCCGGAATGTCGGCGAACAAGGCGTCGATGTCCTCCAATCCAAGGAACTCCAGCAGCGCATCCTGGGCGGCAGACATGACAGACCTTTTCCGAAATTGGGGGGCCTTTAATAAGGTTGGGCGACGCGCCCCCTCCGCCACGTGGTCCCTCCCCCTGGCCACACCCCGCCGGAGATGATGGCCACCACGGAGATCTCCTCGGCATCATCCAAAGACGTGTCCATGGGAATCGGGTTCCGTCCGCGTAACAGCAAGTGGGCCTCCGGGTTGCGATCCAGGACCTTCAGGAGCTGGAACCCCGTCGCGCCGTCCTCAAGATCAACCGCATGGTCCTCCCCGTCGGGGAGGGTACGGACACGAAGGCGCATGGGGGTCGACTTAAGACCTGGCTGGCTATTAAGCGTCTCCGGGCCGGGGTAGCCTAGCCAGGCCAAGGCGGTAGCCTCGAGAGCTACTGGTGCTTCGCACCACGGGAGTTCGAAAAAGGATCTCGGAAATCTCCCCCCCGGCGCTCCCTTTTTGTGGGATCAGAAGGGCCAGATGAAGGAAACCGCGGTAACGATGACCGCACTGGCGATGGCCATGCCGATCACGAGGTAAGGGGAGAGTTTGAGGGATTTATCCGACTCGGAGTCGAAGTACCGAATCAGCCCTGCCGAGGACTGGAAGCCCTGCCGTTTCTCCTTGGCCATCGGCTTGGTATGGGAGAGGTCGCTATTTAAGAAGTGGGCGTCCGAACAGACCCCTCTCGTGACGCCTGGTTGAGCCTATAGGCTGGGTGAGAATGGTTAAATATGGTTTTTGGCCATTGTAAGCGTCCCATCGGCCTGGGGAGCTAGAGATGGCAGAGGACAACATCGTTTACATCGGCAAGAAACCCACCATGAACTACGTCCTGGCGGTCGTGACCCAGTTCAACAGCG
>JAZFPV010000066.1:0-2245 GCA_036444795.1 Thermoplasmata archaeon | reverse complement strand
GCGCGGATGAGGAGGAAGGCTGCGATCTCGTCCTAGCTTCCGCAGCCGCAGCGTCCCATCCCGACATGGTCAAAACTCCAACTGGTCCCCCGCCTCGATGCCGACCATAACGGCGAGCCGCGCGGGGATTGCGACCATGAGGCTGCTTCCTTCTGGCCCGCCTCAGAGAATGTCAATCGTCCAACTGCCGCTTGATCCACGAATGGCCCTTCGAATGCCCAGGATGACCAGAATGAGGCCGGAGAAGGTGAGAAACGTGTTGAGCAGACTCAGCAGGATGAGTTGGATGTCAAAATCGCCGGGCCAGAGCCGGCCTAGCGTAAATGAAGTGGCGACGCCGACGGCAAGAAAGGCCACGCCGATAACGATTAGGAGCCTTCCGGGCTAATTCTGGCTATCTAAACCTCCTCCCTGGGTAGGAATCGGGGTGGCATGGTAAAGATTCACATTTACGTCTCGCACCCGATCCCATCCCTATCAAAATGATGCGGATCGGGAGGAAGAACCACGAAATTCCGGTAAGGATGTCCCCACAATCCAGGTCCTCGAGGCGCAGTACGACGAGACCCTCGAGGGACCGGTGCGGGCAACCGCCCCTTTCGGCGTCCCGCCGGTCCTCCTCAGGCTCAGCCAAGCCGAAGGCCCTCTGTGAAGCCTTGCCGTGGCGTTCCGGGAAGAAAAAGGGGAAAGGGGCGGCGGCAGAAACCGCCGCCAAAGCAGGGAGCGACGACGCTAAGGTTCACGCCTGAGAACCGGGGCGGGATCCGTTCCCGTAAGGGTTTTATTCCCTCCTCTGGTTAGCCCGCGCGCCGCCGCGGTAACTCAGTTGGGAGAGTGCCAGACTGAAGCCGTCTGGCAGACATCTGGAAGTCGCCGGTTCGAGCCCGGCCCGCGGCATCATGGCGGGTGAAGCCTCTAATAACCCGGCGCGATGTTCCGACGTCCCGCCTTAGCTCAGTCTGGCGAGAGCGGCTGACTGTAGTGGGTTCCCGGAGCACAATCTCTCCGGTTCGGTCGCTGAGATCAGCATGTCCCCGGTTCGAATCCGGGAGGCGGGATTCTCCGGACAAGATCGGACGTCGCGTGATCGCTCGGAAGATGGGAAGGGGGTCTGCGGAGCACAACCGAGGGGGTGTGCATGAGCTTCCCCTCGGCGATTGATCCTTCCTATTGCGTCAGGGCCATCAAGCCTCGGACCTGCTCATTCGCGTGAATCTGCGGTTCGTAGGCCCTTCGCAGGGCGACCTGCATCTCCCGTCCCGAGAGCACCCGCCCATCCTCCTTGATGACGCGGCAGATCGCCAGGAGGAGTAACAACCCATCAAAGGGGGAGTAACCTGGATCGTCTCGCACGGCCTGGAAGATCGTCGAGAGGTGCGCCCGTCTTCGGCGCAAGTCGATGACCAGGTCCTCCAATCCTTCGAGGTCATAGTACCTAGGCAAGGGGCGATACCGCTCCACGGTCTTCACCGAGACGTTGAACTCCCCCGCGATCTCGGCGTCGCTGAGTCCGTTCTCAAACGCGGTGAAGTAGTCGTACAGCCGATGGCCCCTTCGAATGTGCCTCTCCTCCCGGGCCCCACAGCCAGGCAGCCCCTCCTAGGCGCGTTCTTGCTAAAAGCCGTTTCGCTGTCCTCGGAACGCCGGCGGCGCGGCCTGCGAGGAGGCGCCACAACACTTTTATAAGCAACCTTGCCTACCTCGGCCTCCGGCTCCGCCGGAGGGATGGGAATGGTCTTCAGCCCAGGGCAGGCTGGTTATGTTGTTCCCGGGGCGACCTGGCCCCAGGCGCGCACGTTGACGCTGCGGGACGATCGTCGGGGCGTCTATCGATTTGACCCGCGCATGGAGGACTTCGCCTCGCTTCGGAAGAAGGGGCCCTACTCGTTCTGGGGGTCCATGAAGTACACCTTCATCCTCTCCCTGATGCTGTGGTGGATCCCCCTTTTCGGCCCCATGATCGCTGGCTACGTCGGTGGGCGGAAGGCCGGCAATCCCTGGAGGGGCGCCCTCGCGGCCGTCCTCCCGGTGGTCGTCATCTCGCTCATCTCCCTCATTGTCATCAGCTCCGTCGCGTTCCCCGAGCTGCAGAACCTCTTCACCCTCCCCCTCCTCATTCTGTCCGGCTTCGGCACGATCATCCCGCCCATCGCGCCGTACACGGTCTTCCTCGCAAACTACCTCACGGCCTTCGTGGTGGCCCTCCAACAGACCGCGGTGATGGGCTTCAACGGCTACCTCGTCA
>JAZFPV010000065.1:0-10094 GCA_036444795.1 Thermoplasmata archaeon | reverse complement strand
GGAAGCCCGGTAATGAGCATGAGCGGCGCCCCTTCCTTGGCCCAGGCCGTCAGGGCGGCCCGTTCCTTGGGCCGGCCCACGAACCGCGGCGGCCGGGGCGGCCCGACTTCGGGTAACTCCCTCCGCAGGTCCACGACCTCACCTTGGAGAATGGCGAGGTAGGTGCCACTCAAGGGTCGTCCTTCCTTTCGGGCGAGGCGGATGACTTCGGCCCCCGGCCCCTTGCCGGCCGTGCCGTCGGACCCGATCCAGTGGACGACCTTAGAGTGGGCCCGCTCCCGGATCGTGGCGGCGATGCGCTCTCCCTGGAAGGTGTTGAAGTAGACCTTCCGCCGGCTCTTCGCCTCCTGGACGTGCGCGAGGCGGGACTCAAGGATGGTCTCGTCCAGGAGCTTCTTGAGCTCGAGAGCGATGTGGGAACGGCTCAGCCCCAGGGCCTGGGCGACGCCCTGTTGCGTGACGGCCGAGGGGACGTCGAACTCCTCCCGGTGCTTCGAGAAGAGCGAGAGGTGGAGCATGACACGCTGGGCGACGGTCAAGTCCGCGATGCAACCCCCCCGCCGTGGACAAGGTCCCCCGGATGATAAGCCTTGCCTCGGCCTCGAGCTAAGGCCTCGGGACGCCCCGGCGTCCTGGGTGACCTAAGGGCCGCCGTGGGTGGACAGAAACTCGCGGAAGGCGTCCGGTTCCAGGCCGGCCATTTCCGCGCCTTGCTGCATGTCGACCTTCCCCATCTCTACTTGCCGAAGGGCCTTCCACCGCTTCTGGTCGGTGAGCCCGACCCGCATGATCTCGACGAGCAGTTCGGTCCGCGTCAGTTTCCCCTCCTGAATCCGAACCGAAAGAGCGAGGATGGCTTCCTCGGGTGTGGGATAACGCATCGCCATCAGGGGCCTATGCTCCCCCCTGTATGATAAGGGTTGTCCTAACCGGCCGCGGGGGACGGGTCCGGACCAGGGAAGAGGCGTGCGATTCGCGTGTCCAGGGAGGCGGGAGGCTCCCCCACCAACTCCTGAAACGGTTCCACCCGTCCCACCAGGTCTTGCCGCAGGAAGAAGAGCTCGTCTCGGGTCACGGCCGGCTCCCGTCCGACCAGGACACCCGCCGCGGACACGAGGCGAGCCAGGCCGGCCGGGACGTGACGGACGCGACGGGGGAGGCCCATGCCCTCCGCCAAGCGGAGCACGAAGGCGTCCCAGGTGAGGCGATCGGGACCCACGAGTTCCCACGTCCGTCGGGGAGGGGCTTGCAGGGCGGCCCCGATGGCCCGGACGGCGTCGTCGATCCAGATGGGCTGGATCCGGTTCCGTCCGTGGCCCACCACGGGGACGCGTCGATGCCTTCGGATGAGGGCCAGGACCCGTTCTGTGAAGTCGCCGCCCGGGCCCAGGACGACCGAGGGGCGGAGGATGGCGTACTCTCGGTCGCTTTCCCGCCAGATGCGCTCGCCGGCGGCTTTCGTGCGGGCGTAGCGGGTCGGGTGTCGCTCGCTCGTCCCCAGGGCCCCTAGGTGGATCACACGTCGTACGTCCGCCCGTTCGCAGGCCTCCAAGAGGTGCCGGACGCCCCCGACGTTGACCTCCTCGAAGGTGGAATCCCGCTCCCGAAGGATGCCCACCAGGTGGACGACCGCGTCCACCCCTTCCACCGCCGCCTGCACGCTCGCCGGCAGCAGCACGTCCCCCTCCGCGAAGGTGACGGGGAGGTCCGCCAGAGGAGCGAGGTCGGAGGTCGGGCGATGGAAGCAACGGACCGTGTGTCCTGCCTCCACAAGGGCCCGAACCAGATGCCGGCCCAGGAAGCCCGTGGACCCCGTCACCAGGACACGCACGAGCCGCCATCGGCCCGCAGCTCATAACCCTGATTGGGGACGATCGCGGAGGAGAGCCTGTCCATGGGGACACATGTCCAAGAGGGGGCAGGGGGCGCAGCGGGGAGTCGGGCGACAGTACGCCTTCCCCAGCCCCACCATCAAGGCATGGAACCGACGATGGTCTTCGACCCGGTCCGGGAGCTGGGTTCGCAGCTGACGGGCCGCCGCTTCGTAGTCACCCGACAGGGGATGTCCGAGTCGCCCCAGGATCCGGCGGGTGTAGGCGTCCACCACCGGCGTCGCGTGACCGGCCGCATAGAGGAGGATGGCGTCGGCCGTCTCCTCTCCCACGCCCTCGAAGGCGAGCAGGCTCCGTCGCAGCGCTCCCAGGGGGCGTGCCAGGAAGGCCTCCACGGTTCTCGCCTCTCGGAGGACCTCGGCCGCCATGAGCTGAAGCCGCCGGGCCTTCGTGCGATAGAAGCCCGTGGGGCGGATGCATGCCTCGATGCGTCGGAGGGGGGCGCGGGCCAGGGCCTCCGGCGAGAGCAGCCGTTCCGCCCGCAGGGACCTCAAGGCCCTCTCGACACTTCCCCAGCTGGTCTGCTGCGTCAGCAGGGCCCCGACCATGACCTCCCACGGGCTGGCCGCCCGCCACCAGTCCTCCCCCCCAAGGGCCTGGCGGAGCCTTTCGTAGACCCGGAGGAGGTTCATGGAGGGGACGAAGCCTGCGTCGGCTAAATGCCGTTGTCCTCGGCAAAGGAGTTCTAGAGGCCGTACCTGTCCAGAGGCCGCAAAGGCTCCAGGATCCGCTGCAGGGAGTCCAAGGCCTCGTCGGCCCGAGCCCTCAGCTCTCCGTCCCCTCCGAGGGCCAGGAAGAAGGCGTTCCGCTCGAGCCGAAGGACGGTGAGCATCCCGTTGGCCGTCTCGGCGGTAATCCGCTCGGGTGGCGCGAGCCCGACCCCTCGGTAGAGGACGTCCATGGACCCCACGAAGGTGGCGGCCATGGTCGCGAAGTGTTCCTCCCCGACCTCCACCGTGGCCTGGAGGGCGATGGGAACGCCCGTTCCGGTCACGAACGCCGCCACCTGGGTGCCGTAGGTGAAGTTGAAGTCCCGCAAGACCCGCTCCAGCTCCTCAGGGGCCGCCATGCGCCCGAATCCTTCCCGAGAAGGCCAAATAAACCTATCGTGGACATTATCATCCCCCGGAAGGGTTTTACTACCCCCCGCCCCCTACGGCCTCGTGGACCTGAGCGCGGGCGCTCGCTCCCTGGTCGAGATCTCTCTCGCGTTGGAGGCGGATGAGACCGCCATGGTCTTGGTGGACGAGCCCAACCTGACCATCGGACAGGCCCTGGTCGAGGCCGCCCGACGCCTCGGCGCCGAGGCCTTCCTCACGGTCCTGGACCTGCGGGAGCCCGGAGGGGAACCGCCGGAGCCCGTGGTCTCCGCCATGAAGGACTCGGACGTCGTCATGCTGGCCACGCGTCACTCGCTGAGCCACACCCAAGCCCGTCGTGACGTGAACCGGAGCGGCACACGCATCGTATCCATCCCCCAGGTGACGGAGGCGATGATGGCCGACGGGTGCCTCACGGCAAACCATGCGGAGGTGGAGGAGGCCATGGCCATCGCCCACAAGCGGCTACGCCGGGCGAAGACCCTTCGGATGACGACGGCGCGGGGCACGGACCTGACCGTCAGCGTGGAGGGGAGGTCCTGGATCACGGAGGACACGGGCCTCTGCCGCGGGCGCGGGGACTTTGCGACCTTCCCGGCCGGGGAGCTCCTGGTGGCTCCGGTGGACGGCTCGGGGGAGGGATCCCTCTTCGTCGACGTCTTCTTCGAGCACGCCCTTCGGGCTCCGGCCACCGTGACGGTCCGGGAGGGCTACGCGGTCCGGGTCAGCGGGGCGCGGGAGGGGGAGGCGGCCATGGACGCGGGGGGGCACGAGGGGAGGCATCTCTCCCGCCTGGGTGTGGGGTTCAACCCCCGCGCGAGCCTCAAGGCGAGCCCGCTGGAGGCGCAGAAGGCCCTCGGCGCCTTGCACGTGGGATTCGGGGACAATCGGAGCCTCGGAGGCGACGTCCAGTCGGGGGTGCAGGTGGACGCCGTCCTGAAGGGCATCACCCTGGAGGCCGATGGGAAGCCCCTGATTGAACGGGGCCGACCCGTCACATGACCGGGCGGAACCGGAACTCCTGCCAGCTGTCCTGGAGGGCGCCGACGATGGGGAGCTGGTAGCCGCATTCCTGACATCGGTTCCGGTCGTCCAGACCCCAACCGCGGATGTCGAAGCCGTGTCGCTCGATGGCGATCCGGCCGCAGCCGGGGCAATACGTGTGTTCCAACGGGTGGCCGGGGACATTCCCGATGTAGACGTAGTTCAGGCCCACCTCCTTGGCCACCTGGTGATGCTTCTCCAGGGTTTCCACGGGGGTCAGCGGAAGGTCCATCATCTTGTAGTCCGGGTGGAACCGGAGAAAGTGGATGGGGATGTCGGGCCCCAGTTCGTCGTAGACGAACTGCGAGAGCTTCCGGGCGTACTCGAGGTTATCGCCAACATCCGGGACCACGAGTGAAGTGATCTCGATATGGACGTCCGTCTTGTCCCGCATCTCGATCAGGCTGTCGAAGATGGGCTGCGGGTCCGGGATGCCGATGATCCGGCGCACGAACTTCGGCTCGGCGTTTCCCTTGAGGTCCACCGTAATGGCATCCAAGAAGTCGGGCATCAACGACACAGTGTCGGGTGTGTCGTAGCCGTTGGAGACGAAGATGTTGATGAGGCCGGCCTTCCGGGCTAAAACGCCGATGTCGTGGGCCAATTCGATGAAGATCGAGGGCTGGTTGTAGGTGTAGGCGATGCCTTGGGCGCCCTGCTGAAGGGTCAACTCGACCACGCCCTCGGGGGAGATGTCGGTGCCTTGAATTTTCCTTCTTTGTGAAATATCGTAGTTCTGGCAAAATTTACACAGCCAGTTACATCCAGTCGTGGCGATAGAAAAGATCTTCGCGCCGGGCATGTAATGGGTCACGGGCTTTTTCTCGATCGGATCCACGTGCCCCGCGATGACTTTTCCGTAAACCAGGAGCTGAAGTTTTCCCTCCAGATTCTGACGGACTCCACACAGCCCGATCTGTCCCTCCCCGATCCGACAATAGCGAGCGCAGGCCGTGCAGACGACCTTCCCGTCCGCGACGGGTTCGTACAGAAGGGCTTCCTTCATGCCAGCCCGTAGCAACCATCCCGAGCGGACTATATACCTTGGGTCGCAAGTTCGCTACGTGAAGTGCTCGTAGCCTTTGGCTTCGAGAGTTTCGAGCTTTCCCGCGACTCGAAGACGATTCTCGCCGGGTGCTCTAACCTGCCCAATGGGAGTGGCCTGGACCTTCTTCCTCTCGAATTCCTTCGTGAGGTCCGCCCAACGCCCCGGCCGGCAGGTAAATAACAGCTCGAAGTCCCCTCCATGAAACAGGAGGGACTCCCTCCGACGTGCCTGGTTGCTTTCCAGAAGACGTTGATCCGCCGGCAGGTTCTCGTAGACAATCTCATAGGAGAGGCCTCCGGCCTCGGCCATCTGCCCGAGTGAGACCGCCAGGCCGTCCGAGATGTCCATGCAGGCAGTCACGCCCTCGTGTTCCGCCAGAATCACCCCTTCTCTGATGCGCGGCTCGGGGTGCAGAATCGCTTCGAGCGCTTCTTCGTCTTCCGGCTTCTTCGCGAGGCGAGCAAGCCCCCAAGCGGCCCGACCGAGCGAGCCGGTCACGGCCACGAGGTCGCCGGATTGGGCGCCCTTGCGGCGGAGCACCCGGGTTCCGCGTGTCCATCCCGCCGCGGTCCCGCACACCGAGATCTCGGCTCCCTCCTTCGTGTCTCCTCCCACCACCTCGGCGCCGTAGGCGGCGGCACAGGCACGGAAGCCCCTCGCCATGGCCTCCAGGCGGGAGGCCGCCAGTGCCCGCGGGAGGCTGAAGGACGCCAAGAGGGCAAAGGGCTCCCCTCCCATGGCCGCAATGTCGCTCAGGTTGACGGCGGCCGCGTACCATCCGACCTGCTCCCCGGTGGCGCCGGGGGGCACATGGGTCTGCTCGTTGATCACATCGGTCGTCAATAACAGATAGCGCTCGCCGACCCGAAGCGCGGCCGCGTCGTCTCCGAGGGCGGTGGACCCCTCTTCCCCAAAAATCTCCAGGAGTCGCCGGACGAGGGCCCGCTCGCCCACCTCCGAGAGGCGCACCACGCTCAAACGATGGCGGGAGTCTATATGAAGGCCCATCGATTGCACCCGGGAGGACTGGCGGCCGTGGATCGCGTGGTCGATTTCCCCATCCAAGGCGTCGACGGCGACGCACGAACCCTCGTCGAACACGCGGTTCTCGCCGAGGAAGCGGGATGGGACGGGGTGTCCATCGAGGACTACGTCAGCTACTACCGGGAGGGCCCGCTGTTCGATCCCTGGCTCGTCCTGGCGGCCATCGCGGCACGAACGGAACGCATCCGTCTGGACATCACGGTCTCCCCCCTCGCGCGACGGCGGCCGTGGAAGGTGGCCCGAGAAGCGGTCACGTTGGATCACCTCTCGGACGGGCGTTTCACTCTCGGCGTCGGGGTGGGGGATGACACGGACAAGAGTTTCACCCACTTCGGGGGGGAGGACACGGACGCGCCGTCTCGGGCCAGCCGGCTTGACGAGAGTTTGGAGATCCTGGAGGGGCTGTGGAGCGGCAAGCCCTTTGCCTACCAAGGGGCCCACTTCCAACTGGAGGAGGTGACCTTTCGGCCTCGGCCCGTGCAGCGCCCGCGGATTCCCATCTGGGTGGGCGGTGGTTGGCCTCGGGGGGGACCCCTCGAGCGGGCGGCCCGATGGGATGGGGCGGTCTTTTACAAGGTCTCTCCCGACGGGACCTTCCAGGAGATGAAACCGGAGGACATCACGGCGATCCGGAGGGCCATCGACGAGCGGCGCACCACGAAGCGACCCTACGATATCATCACCGGGGGTCCGACGCCCGGGGAGGATTCGACCGCGGCGCGGGCGAAGCTCGGACCCCTCGCGGAGGCGGGGGTGACCGTGTGGCACGAGTTTCTTCCGATGGATCCCCAGGCCATGCGGCGGCGGATCGAAGCAGGCCCTCCCCCCTGGGAATGAGGACAGCGGGTGGATGCGGGTTGCGGGATTTGAACCCGCGCTACGAGCTGTTTGCAGGTGCCTTTGGCAAGCTCGAGTCCTACCAGGCTAGACTAAACCCGCGCGCGCTCCCTAACGTGCGGCCTCTCTTAAGGGTCGTCAGAGGCCTGGGTTAAGGGTTAAAGCGCGCCTGGGACTTCCACGCGGGGATGGCGTCCGGTCTCGTCAAGGAGGTGATGGAGGACATCCGCTCTCCACTCTACCAGAACGCCATCTTCCTGATCTTCCACACGGTTCTTGTCGCCGGGGCCGGCTTCCTATTCTGGCTTCTGGTCACGCGCTTGCTTGGGAACGAAGAGGCGGTGGGGCAGGCGCTCCTGCTGGTCAGCATCATCACCTTGCTCACCACGGTGTCCACCCTGGGGTTCGCCGTCGGCCTGATCCGATATCTCCCCAAATCCGCGGGAGACAAGAGCCGGATGGTCAACAGCGTGTTGACCGTCTCCGCCATCGTGGCCACGATCCTGGCGGTGTTCGTGCTCGTGACGATGGACCTGTGGTTCCCCGCCGGAGGGGACGTTCTCAGCCTCGTGACCTTGGCGCCCATCTTCCTGCTCCTCGCCGTAATCTCCGTCTCGGTCCCCATCGTCGACAGCGGCTTCGTCGCGGGTCGCAAGGCCTCTTTCGTCCTCATGCGGAGCAGCCTCTTTCAGGCCGTCCGCCTGGTCACGCCTCTCCTTCTGATCAGCCTCCTCGGGGTGATCGGCGTGCTCGCGTCTCTCATGATCGCCCAGCTCCTCGCCCTGGCGGTCGCCTTTGCGATCCTCCTCCCCCGACTCTATCCGGGTTTCCGGCTCAAGCCGGTGGTGGACCGGGACCTCTTGGGCGAGATGTTCCATTTTTCCCTGGGCAACCACGTGGGGGAGATCTTTCACGTCCTTCCGTTCCCCGTGCTCCTGGTCATCGTCTCCTCGCTCGCAGGGAGCGCGGCGGTCGCCTTCTTCGGGATTCCGTGGCTCATTGCAACCATCCTGTTTGCGGTCCCGCTGATGGCGGGTACCTCCCTCTACGTCGAGGGGTCCCACTTCTCCGACCGCCTCCGGAAGGACCTGCGGCGGACCCTGCGGTTCGTGCTCCCCCTCCTGATTTTGGGCATCGCCTTCGTTTGGTTCTTCGCCGAGTGGCTCCTCTCCCTCTTTGACCTCCCCTTCGGGCCCGAGGGCGTGCAACTCCTCCGGCTTCTCGCGATCTCGTCGGTTTTCGTGGCCGTGAACGGGCTCTTCATCGCCGTCGCCCGCGTCATGAAGTGGGTGAAGGCCGTCATCGCCCTGTGGGCGTACGTGGCGGCCTCGACCATCGTCCTCGCATACTTCTTGCTCCCACCGTACGGTCTCCTGGGCGTCGGGTATGCGTGGCTTCTCGGGAACGGGACGGCGGCTCTCGCGGTCATGGCCGCCTATCTGCTCACGCGAGGTTCCATCCGAGCCCTGTTCACGACGACCGCCGACGGGTAGTCAGGGTTCGAGGACCCCCCCGAGGGCGACCACTTCGAGGCCCTCCTCCCGCAGGCGGTGGATGTAGGGGGTGATCCCCAGGGAGTCGCTCACGATGTGGCCCGTGACGATGAGGTTCTTCCCTCGGACATCCGGGTCCTCCCGCAGGCGCTGGAGTTCGGCCGGCAGGATGTGGATGTAGACGAGGGTGTCCACCCCGTGGGCGAAGTACGCCTTGGCCACCGGGTAGCCGCCGTTGGTCCCCGCCCCGTGGGCGACCGCCCAGCGACCGAGGGGCTGGACCGCCTCCCCCAGACGAAGTTCGATGTCCGTCTCCGCGACGCCGAACTCCGGGAGTGACTGGAGGGCGGCTATCCCCTCCTCCACGGTGGCCTCTTCGGCGCACGCTTCCAGGGCCTCGACCATCCGCCGCCGTCCCATCTCGTCCCAGGGCTGGTGGATGTTTAGGAAGGGAAGGCGTAGGAATCGGGCGAACGCGGGGACCCGGTCATAGTTGAGGGCGTGATGGGCCGTCTCGAGAGGGCCGGCGAGTTCCTCCACGGCGCGCGAGGCGTCTTCGCGGGGAACGCCGGCCGCTTCCATGAGTTCGGCGTGACGGCGGAGGACGTGATGGAAGTGGACGCTGGCGTGGCCGCCGACGGGGTGGTGGGCGATCACCCCATCGAAGCCCTGCTGCCGGGCCAGAAGAAGCTCGCCGACGCCGATGTCGATGCCCACGAGGAGGCGTCGGAGGTCGGTCCCGGACACGTGGACTTGCGAGTCCGCAGGCACCTCGCTGAAACCGACCATATCGAGCGCAAGCGCCATCAGCCCGTCCGTGTCCATGGACCGCGGATGGCGAGGGCGCGATAAAGGATGGCCTCCATCGTCGATCGCCGAAGGAAACATTTATCATCGTCGAACTAGCTGCCCGTGGCCTCGAGGCCGAGTCCATGGAGGAAACCTTTGGGGCCCCGGACGTTCGCGGGTGCCGGCACGAGGCCGGGTACGACTGCGACGGGCTCTTTCACTACTGCCACCTCTGCAGCGTGCCCCTCGAGGACTGCTCCCACGGCGCGGAATGAGCCCTAAACCCCGTCAAACGAGGGAAAATTATTAATTCTCGCTCCTTCATGCGCCCGCGGGATGGGATGAGGTTGCTTCGGCGCCGACGAGATTGCTTGCTTCTCCCCTCCGCAAACTCCTCCCCCGCGGTCTTCTAGGTTGTCCGAGCGACGCCCATCCCCTTCTTTCTCCTGATGGAGGAAGGGCCCGGATCGGTGTCGCTTACTGGGAACAAAAGGCGTTGGGCGTTCGCTCGCTAGGACTCCCAATGCGCGCCCCACTCGCCGTTCTCCCCGTTCTTCCCCTTCTCCCCTTCCGCCCCCTGAGCCTGCTCCTCGCCTCCCCTCCCCCTCCGTGCCCGCCGGGCGATCCACAGCCCAGCCGCGACGATGACGATGGCGATACCCACGCCCACGAGGGTGAAGAGGATCATCGACACGAGCTCGGCGAAGGAGGGCGACGTGGTGTTGTTCTCCATCTGCAAGGCGCCTCGACCGGCGATATGGTCCCAGGTTAGGACCCGGACTTCGAACGGCGTTCCCGCGGCGAGTCCTTGGGTCCACGTCTGGGAGAGGGCGAAGAGGAGCAGCAA
>JAZFPV010000064.1:0-3396 GCA_036444795.1 Thermoplasmata archaeon | reverse complement strand
GCACGGATTCGGGCCGAGGCCTCCTGATGCCGGTCTGCACCGACTCGAACCATCAGGTCTTCGTTCACGATGCCTACACACGTGTGGCCCGCTACCATGAACGTCAAACCGCCGAACATCCGCTTCTCCTCGACGTCTGTGCGCTCGGGGAGCGGCGCACGGACGCGATCGGCCAGAGCCTCATCGTACGTCACGAAATCACCGTGCTAGTCCCGGATGCCCCCATACATCTTTTCGTACCAGCGAATGAGCTCCCACTCGTCTACCTCCTCCCCCTCAGCCTGGAGAGTCAAATCGTTCTGATACGCGAACGCCCGCAAGAGTTCTTCGGCCGAGGAGTCCCCTTGGTACTCCGTGATCATCAGCTGATCGCCCCGCTTGCGTGCCTTGAAGGCGGCTACGGACCGGGATCCATCAAAGGCCGCGTAGCAACTCCCCATCCGCCATCGCTCGTGGAGATAGTCCCGAAGGTAGAAGGAGAGATTGTCCCAGGGTGAGAGGACGAACTTGCCCTTGTAAACGACCTGTCCCAAAAGGCCGTCGTTCAGCATCCAATACACCGCGGCCTCCCCCTCGATCAGGAATCCTTTCACCAAGACGCCTTCTCGCTCCAGTTCTCGGAGAATCCTCCGAATCTCCCCCATGCGGAAGTGACCCCGCGTGTAAGCCCCCAGGTTCTCGGCGCTGAAGATGCCGTAGGCCTCGAAGACCTTGCGGATGACGGCTTTCTTGGCCTCCGAGGGATCGAGGCCAACATCGCCGACGGAGCGGTACCGGTGGCGCGGACTCCGGATCACGCAGGACGCCCGGTAGAGCTTCCGCAAGGCGCGCTCCGTCACCGCCTCGGGGAAGGGGGCGAGGGCGACCAATCGCCCTTTAGAGATGGGTTCGCCCTCCCGAATCAGCTCCCACACCTCCTCCATGTCCTCCTCCATCGGAACGGACTTGGCCGCTCGATAGAGCTCGAGGTCCTCCTCCGTGCAGAACGTGGCGTAGGGAGGGATGGCAAGACCTTTGACCACAAGGCCCCGCTCAAACAGTTCCTTCAGCGGCGTGAAGCGGCGCGTCCGCAGAATCGAGGCGAAATCGGACCGGAGGCCTCCCAGGGCCTCGACCGCGGCAAAGGCGTCCTTAAACCGCCGGTCCGGATGGATGCCCTGACGGTAGAACACATAGCTGAGAACCTCTTCCCACGCGTGCTGCTGGGGGACCATTTTCCCCCAAGCGAAGAAGTCATTTGTCCGATGGAACCCCGCCTCCTCGAAGGCTTCAGAGATGCCGGCATCGAGGACCGACTTCCCAAACGCCCCAACGACCCGGACAATCTCGTACCCCCGCTGGCCGTAGAAGTCCATCATCTGCTGCACGGCGTTCAGGAGCTCCGGCAGAAGACCCGGGTCGTCCAACTCAATCTCCCGGATCTCGAGGCATCCGCTCATCTGCCACATCTCCACCATCCCCACGAGCTTGCCGTCCTTGACCACGGGATAGTACCAGCCGTCGCCGTACCGGCTGTTGACCTCCGCCCACATCGGCTGAACCCAAGGATCCTGGAGGGAAAGGATTCGGAGGGCGTCCGAGGGGGCGCTCTCGGGGACCGCCTGGAGCGCGGACAGCTCCTCGGTCAGGAGCAGCATCTCGACGTCCCCGTCCCCCTGGACGAGGATCTTGGTGGCGACGCCTCGCTCCAAGAGGCGTTCCACGATCCCCTCCGTCTCGGCATAACCGAACCCGGTGTAGCCCTTGACCCCCGCGGGGCTCACGGGGCCGTATGCCCGAAGGAACCGTCGCACGATCGTCTCCTGGGCGTCAGGCACCTCGTCCGGCTCGTAGGCTACGTAGATGTTCTTCGTCGTCCACGCGTCGCTGCCTGTGAACTTACGAATGACGTGCAGGCCCCGGTCCAAGGCGTGCAACGCCTCCTTCACGCGGCCTCGATCGGCGCCTACCGCCTCGGTCACCTGGTCCAGGTCGAGGCCGTTTGCCTGGGCAACCTCGGTAAGGACGCGTTCCTCCAGCGGCCCCAAGGGCGGACGCCGGTAGGCCGAGGCGAAGAGGGGAGCCTCCTCCCGCAACACGTACCGGACGCGTCCGTGAAGGAACCGGCCCTCGAGGATGTCCCCCGCCTCACGACGACGGTACCACTCCTCCATGTCGAACCCCTCGACCCGCTGGAAGATGTCGAAGAGGACCCCCGCTTCGAGGAAACGGTCGAAGTACGCATCCACGGAGGCGAGTCGCTGGAAGTTCTTGGCCAGCCGATACGACCGTACCGCCGTCTCCTCGAAGGTGGGCAGCGCTTGTTCCCGGGCCTCGAGGCGGCGGAGGTCCTGGGCGACCATGTATTGGTATGCCTCGTCCACGACGAAGTGCCCCGAAGCGAGGGTGGCCTCGTTGACCAGGCCGTTCAACGCCTCCCGGAGCATCTCATCCTTCAGGTCCAGTTCGAAGGCGAGCTCCTCGAGGGTCATCGGGCCCTGGAACCCGAGTAGGCGGGTGACCAAACGATCCAGTGCCTCCTCGAACCGGTCGGCCTCAATTTCTCGGGGCTCGAAGGTCGGCTCTGCAAGCCCCCGACGGTTCAGACGGTATCCACGCTCCAGGCGGCGCAGGGCGTCGTTCACCTGGACCCGGGGCACCTCAAGTTCCTGCCCGAGTGCCTTGGCGGTCTTGGCCCCTTCCTCGAGGTGTGCCAGAATCCGGCGATCCAGGGTTCGGGGACGCCGCGGTCGGGCGTACACGGCCGCATACGCGGGTACGTCCGTCGCGCCCACCCAGAGCACGCCTTTGGGCGTCCACACGGAGGCGACTTCGCCCTCTGCGACCAGTTCCTCACACCACACTCGGACGGTCTCGGGATCGGCCTCGGCCAAGTCGTACACGTTTCGGCCCTTCTGCTGGAGCAGGTTGAGGGCACCGGTCTTCGCGAAGAGAGACAGGATGTCGTTCCGCGCGGCGACCCGGGGCGCCTTCTGGCGGAAGTATGTCTGGACCTGGTCTTCGGTGAATTGGACCTCCTGCAGCTGGCCTTCGGGGACGACCCGGCGGAGGACCTTGCGGTGAAGGTCCCGGAGCATGGCGCTCCGGTCCTCCATGAGGACGATGTCACTGATGCCTGCCAGCACCACGTTGTGCGCGAGGGGGGAGGGGACATTGGACCAAGAGGTCGTGTGGACCTGAATTCGGCCTTCCTCGATCCCACGCAGGACCTCTCGGGCGTGCCGCAGGTCCATGACGTCGTTGAGGATCTCGTTGTAGCTCTCCTGGATGACGGGGAAGTCCTCCAGCTCGTGGAGCCAATCCAGGACCCGCTGGGATCGGAGCTGCTGCCGCCCCACGGAGACCTGATGGCCCCGGTAGTTGCGGAGGATCATGAAGCTCCGCGTGGCGCAGTGG
>JAZFPV010000063.1:0-2022 GCA_036444795.1 Thermoplasmata archaeon | reverse complement strand
CTCCTCGCCTTCGCCTTCTGGTTCCTCTTCGGGACCAGCGTCTGGGCCCCCCCGGCCGGATCCAACGCCTTCACCTTCAGCCTCACGATCCTCATTGCGATCCTGATCGTCGCCTGCCCCTGCGCGCTGGGCCTCGCCACCCCCGCGGCCATCACCGTGGGAATCGGCAAGGGCGCGGAGAACGGCCTCATCATCAAGGGAGCGGAGTACCTCGAGCGGGCCCGGGAGCTCGACACGATGGTCTTCGACAAGACGGGGACGTTGACCCGAGGGGTGCCCGAGGTGACGGATGTCGTCCCGCAAGGTTCGTTCGACCGGGAGACCGTCCTGGCCGCCGCGGCCGCGGCGGAGAAGGGGTCCGAACATCCCATCGCCCAGGCCATCCTGCGAGAGGCCGCGTCCACGGGAGTCGTCATCGAGGACCCGGACGCCTTCCAGGCCATCCCCGGGCACGGGGTGGAAGCGAGCGTGGCCGGGAAAGCGGTTCACCTGGGCAATCGTCGACTCATGGAATCGCAGAGCGTGCCCCTCTCGGCGGTGGAGCCGACCCTGCAATCGCTCGAGGAAGGAGGGAAAACGGCCATGCTCCTGGCCATCGACGGGAAGCTGGCCGGGATCCTGGCCGTGGCGGATGCCCCGAAGCCGCATGCCAAGGCGTCCATCGAGGCGCTAAAGGCGGCCCAGATCACGCCCATCATGCTGACGGGGGACAACCGCCGGACCGCGGAGGCCATTGCCGCGCAGCTCGGCATCGACGAGGTCATGGCAGAGGTGCTCCCCGAGGACAAGGTGGCTCGCGTGAAGGAACTCCAGGAGGCGGGTCGCGTGGTGGGGATGGTGGGCGACGGCATCAACGACGCGCCGGCCCTGGCGCAGGCGGACGTGGGCATCGCCATGGGAGGCGGCACCGACGTGGCCGTGGAGGCGGGCGACATCATCCTGGTCCGAGACGACCTCCGGGACGTCGTGGGCTCCATCGAGCTAAGCCGACGCACGTACGGGAAGATCCGACAGAACCTCTTCTGGGCCTTCGCCTACAACACGGCCCTAATCCCCTTAGCCGCGGGCATCCTGTACCCCGCCATCGCTGTCTTACTCCATCCCATCTTCGCAGGGGCCGCCATGGCCTTCTCCTCCTTCTCCGTCGTCATGAATTCCCTCTTACTCAGACGATTCCAGCCCAGCCTGAAGACCTGGGAGGAGAGAAAACCGACCGTGGCAAAAGACCCCATATGCGGCATGGATGTGGACCCGGCCACCGCCCAGTTCAGCTCGGAACACGAGGGCGTGACCTTCTACTTCTGCAGTGCCGGATGCAAGCAGACCTTCGACGGCGACCCGCACCAATACGGGCATCCCGCCTAGGGAGGACGCCCCTCGGGACGCCCCCGCGGCTCCAGCGTGAGCCAGAGAGGGGCACCCGCCCGATCGCGTCCCATCGTTAGCCATAAGTGCCCCGGGGGCCTCCGCCGCGAGGTGGGAAACGGACTCCGGATTGCCGGTATCGTCCTCGGCGGGATGGCCCTCCTCTGGTCGTTCCTCCTCTTCGGGATCTACAGCTTGTTGGCCGACGCCGGCGGGGCCGGCGTTCTGCTGATTGCGCCCTTGGTCGGTTTCGGAGCCGGCGTCCTATCGATCGCGGGGGGCCTCCTCGGGGTGAAGCGGGCGGAACTCGGAGCCATCCTGGTGCTCGCGGCGGGGGGGGCCGGCCTCCTCGGAGCCGCCGTACCCTTCCTGCTCGGCCCCCAGGTCGAGGCGCCCTTCCTTGAGTTCTTGATCGCCTATCTGGCGGTCGGCTGGTGGGCCTTCCTCATGGTCGTCGTGGGGGGATTCGCGCTCTTCGCGGCGCGACGCGACACGTCGTCGCTCAAGAACGCCGCGCCCGACCCCTGATGTATCCACCGAGGCGGGCCGCGTCCAGCACGAGAACCACCAGGAGCCCGTAGGGGAGTTGGGAGTAGACGCCCTCGAAGAGGACCTTGCGGAGCCGGAAGAGAAGGTAAGCGACCGAGCCGACGCCGA
>JAZFPV010000062.1:0-3933 GCA_036444795.1 Thermoplasmata archaeon | reverse complement strand
GGCGACCTCCCGGTGTCTGAGTTCCGAAAACCTATCAGCCGGGCGCTCTAGACCACCCTAAGCCACCGGCCCGTCCTCTCGGGCGGACTCGGTGAGTCGAGCGCCGCTCTTAAGCCTTGTGCGCAGCGTCACGTCGGACGAGAAATCGGGGCGGTGCGTGCCGCCAAGGCCCAGGCGTCGAGGGCCGGGGTCATCGAGGAGACAGGCTCCAGGATCAGGCGTGCGATTCGGTCGGGGAAGCTGAGGTACAGGTATCCATCCGGGCCGTTGACGACATCCAGCACCCCGCCGAGGCCGAGATCCAGCACGAGTTGAACGCTATACCCCTGGTCGGCTGAGGCGTTCTCCACCAGCCGATAGAGGCGACCGAAGTTCCAGGAGCCGAAGTACGGGAGCTGCGTGTGGGCCGGTCCCAGGCGATCTCCCGTGTAGAAGCCGAGACCCGTGGGGGCGATGGCCGGCGTGAAGGCCGCCAGGGGCGGGACGAAACGGGGGTCGGGATCGGCGCCTTGGACCACGGGCCATCCGTAGTTCTCGCCCCGGAGACCCAGGTTGACCTCGTCGTTGCCGAAGGGACCGTTCTCCGTGAAGAAGAGGGTCCCGTCGGGCGCGAAGTCGAATCCGAAGACGTTGCGGATTCCGTGGAGGTAGGCATAGGAGGTCGGAAAGGGATTGTCTCCGGGGAGGGACCCATCTCGGCGCATCCGCAGAATGCTCCCGGGGAGGGTCTGGGGATCCTGAGATTGGGCCGCGTCTGCAGTGTCCCCGAGGGAAGCGTACAGGAACCCGTCCGGGCCGAACCCCAGCCGGCCGCTGTTATGGAACGAGTTGGAGGGGAGCCGATCGAGGAGGATCTCCTCGGGACCGGCCACATCGCCGTCCGCGGGAAAGCGGGAGATCCGGTTGAACGTCCCGCCCACGTCTTGGTAGCTGTAGAAAACGTACACAAAAGGCGCGGTGGCAAAGTCGGGGTCGAGGGCGAGCCCCAGGAGACCCAACTCGTTTCGTCCGACCACGCTCAACGAGACGAAAGGCGTGGCGAGAACACTTCCGTCCTTGATGATCCGAATGCCCCCGGCTTGCAGCTCGTTATAGAAGAGGCGGCCGTCGGGGGCAAAGGCGAACGCGACGGGGGTGTTCAGGCCTTCATACACGGTCTCCAACGCCAGGTCCCCCACGGGAGTCTCGAGGGGAGGGAAAACGAAAACCGCCAGGAGGACGCCCGCCGCAGCGGTGAGGGCTACCGCGACGACGGCGAGGATGACCGTGAGGGTCCGGTTCACCTTCCCTCATTGTGGCTTCCCCCCTATAGGTCTGGCGACGCCTCCCGGTCGCCATTCTTACATAGCGGGGACGGCATTCACACGGGATGAAGCTCCTGCGGGACGTCCGCGAGGGCACCCGTCTCCTGCTCCTCCTCGAAATCACCACGGGACGCCACACGCGGCTCAAGACCCTCGCCGAAAGGCTGGACTTGAGCGTGCAAGGGGTGTCCGGCTACCTGGGGAACCTCACCGACGAGGGGTTGGTGCATCGCGAGAACGGGGTCTACATTACCACGATGGCCGGCGTCGAGGCCCTCCACGACCGCCTGCGGGAGTTGCGGGAGTTCGTGGACCGATCCTATGCGGATACCCGCATCCTGGAGATGACCTCCGCCCTCGCCGGCGACCCGATCCAGGCCGGGGAGGAGGTCGGCCTGTTCATGGAGGGCGGCCGCCTGGTCGCCCACCCCGGCCGGGACTCCTCGTCTCGGGGCCGCGCACTCCAGTCGGTGTCCCGGGGGGAGGACGTGGCGGTGGTCGACCTCGAAGGGATGGTGGAGCTCGAGCCCGGCACGATCACGGTCCTCCGGGTCCCCGGCGCCGCCCAGAGGGGCACGGCAGCCGTCAACCTCGGGGAGGCACGTCGCCTCGTGTCCTCCCATGCGAACGGGGTCGTCGGCGTGAGCGATGTGGTGGCCCGGGTCCTCGCCCAGAAGCTCGACATCGTGCCCGACTTCGAGTTCGCCCCCATCGCCGCCGCCCATGACGCGGCGCAGCGGGGCGTGCACGTCCTCCTGATCTGTTCCCAGGATTCCTCCCCGGACGTTGTCACAGGCCTGGAGGCCGCCAACGAGGGGTCGGAACGGCCGGTGGCCTATCGGGTCGTCGACCTCCCCCGCCAGGGCGAGGGATAACGGGGAGGAAAAGCTCATTTAGTCGGGGGGGCCGTTACGCGGGACGGGATGCGTAGGTGACGTCGTTGCAGGCTGTCATTCTCGCCGCCGGGGAAGGCACGCGCCTGGGTCCCTTCACCCGGACCGAGCCCAAGGTCATGATCCCCGTCGGGAATCGGCCCATCGTGGAGTACGTGGTCCGTGCCCTGGTGGAAAACGGCCTCCGCGACATCGTCATGGTCGTGGGGTACCGGAAGGAGCGCATCATGACCCACTTCGGGGACGGGAAGGAGTGGGGGGCCGCCATCGAGTACGTGACCCAGGACAAGCAACTCGGCACGGCCCATGCTCTCCTTCAGGCCGCCTCCCTGCTCGAGGACGACTTCCTCGTCCTCCCGGGGGACAACGTGATCGACGCGAGGACCGTGGAAGACGCCCTGCGGACCGACGCCATCCCCTCCGTGGTCATCACGGAGAGCGAGGAGCCCTCGAAGTACGGCGTGGTCAGCCTGGATGGGTCCCGCGTCCAGGATATCGTGGAGAAACCCGAGGAGCGCATCGGCAACCTCATCAACACGGGCATCTACCGCCTCGACTCCTCGTTCCTCCGGGAGACCGAACGGCAGACAAAGAAAGGCATCTTCGACATCCCCGCCATCCTGCAGCAACTCGCCCGGAAGAAGAAACTCACATCCATCGCCACGAAGGGGGCTTGGATCGACGCCGTCTACCCATGGGACCTCATCAAGGTCAACGCGGTGGCCCTGCAATCGCTGAAGGAGCAGATCGCGGGGAAGGTGGAGGAGGGGGTCATCCTCCGCGGGCCCGTGGCCCTCGGCGAGGGTTCCATCCTCCGCGGAGGGGCCTACATCCAGGGCCCGGTGGCCATCGGGGAAGGGTGCGAGATCGGACCCCACGTCACGATCTATCCTTCCACCTCCATCGGAGAGAACGTGACCATCGGCGCGTCCTCCGTGATCGAGGAGAGCCTCGTCATGCCGGACTGCTCCCTGGGCGCCTTCTCATACGTCTCGCACAGCGTGATGGGACGGGGCATTCGAGGCGCGTCTCACCTCTCCGCGCCCGCGGAGGCCGCCACGATTCGGATCGAGGGAGAGTGGCACGAGGTGGCCCTCATCGGCTCGTTCCTGGGTGAAGACTGTGTCCTCGGAAGCGGGGTCAACGTGACGGCGGGCACCGTGGTAGGAGCCCGTACGATCGTCGCCTCCGGATCGAACCTGCGGGGCACCATCCCCGACGGCGCACAGGTGACCTAAATGTGTGGCATCGTGGGATACACGGGGGATCAGCCGGCCCTTCCGATCCTCCTGGAGGCCCTCAAGCGGCTGGAGTACCGGGGCTACGACTCCGCCGGCGTCGTCGTGCTGGACGGCGAGCTGCAGATCCACAAGGACAAGGGGGAAATCCGCGAGCTGGAATCGGCTCTGCCGGACCTCCCGGGGGTCGTCGGCATCGGGCACACCCGCTGGGCCACGCACGGCGCCCCGAGTCGGGACAACGCCCACCCTTTCCTCGATTGCAGCGGGAAGCTCGCGCTCGCGCACAACGGCATCATCGAGAACTACCGGGTGCACAGGGAGAAGCTGGAGGCCAACGGCCACACGTTTAGCTCGGAGACGGACACGGAGGTCGTCGTGCACCTGGTGGAGGACGCCTACCAGGGGAACCTGGAGGAGGCCCTTCGGGCGGTGCTGACGGGGCTCGAAGGGGCCTATGCCTTTGCCCTTACGCACGCGGAAGAACCCGGCAAGCTC
>JAZFPV010000061.1:0-3344 GCA_036444795.1 Thermoplasmata archaeon | reverse complement strand
GCCGCGAGGTTCCGTCTCCCCGAAGATCTCGGCCTCGAAGCGGTAGACGTCGACGTTCGGCTCAAACCAGGCGTCGGGCAGGAGGCCGGCCTTCATGCACGCTTGCGCGAGGAACTCGTCAGGGGCCCAAGCCTGTTCCGTGGCCACCTGGGGGAGGACGAGGCCGCTCGCCGGCCCTTGCACCACGAGAAGGCCATGCACGCCGACTTCCACGACGTCGGGATACCTCAAGGGGCGGGCCGCGGGGAGCCGCAACGGGGTTGTGAGGAAGCTGATTTCCACCACAACCTCGTTGGTCTCCTCGAGACGGAGGGGTTCGAAGCGGGGGTCGTGGCAGGAGGCCAGCGCGGCCCGCTCCAGCGTCTCGTCGAGGGAACGCTCCGACTCCACGTAGCCGATGCACCCGCGAAGGATCCCCTCGGGATGCGTGTTTAGGGTGACGAACACGGGACCGGGTCGAGCGAAGGCGTCAGGAAGAGTCGGGCGGGCCTCCACCTGGCGCCCTGCCCGCGAATCCACGGACCAGCGCGCCAGGCGGACTCCGGCCTCCCCGTCGGCCTGGCTCCACATCGGCCGAATCAGGAGAGGCGCGCGCTTAAACCCTTCTCCGGCTCATTTTCGGGGGTGCGAATCCCATGGAAACCTCATCCCGGAGAACGAGGTGCGAAGGGCCTGGCCGGCGTTGATCGAAATGACCTGGCAGCGGCGGAGCCGGCGAAGCAGGGAGGGGGGAACGGCGTGGGCCACCGCGAGTCCTGCGCCTCGTTTTCGGACCAGCGGGGGTTCCACCATGGCTCGCTGCTTTGTCCTGCCTGCGGGGTGGTCTCGGCGCGCGCCGTCTCCCCCGCGGTAATCGTGTCGCAAAATTTAAGCGGACCCAGGGGGACGGCCGCGTGAGATGCGCTTCGTGAAGATCTCCCAGCCCGAGATTGAGGCGGTCCGACAGTTGTACGAAAGCGTCATGTCGTACGCCTGCCACGGCCTCTTCTTCCGGGAGGGTCTCTCCCTTGGCACGGAAGTTGCCGCGATGGCGGCCAAGGGGGAGGACTTCTTCGACGCGTGCCGCCGCATCCTGATTGCCCGAGGCTGGGCAGAGGACATCACCTTCGGGGAGAAGGAGGTGAAGGTCGCGGGCTCCATCGAGGCCAACGAGGAGGCAGGCTCGGTCACCTGTCATCGCCTCAAAGGGATTCTGTCTCGGGTCCTGGAATCGGATGGGAGCCGTCGAGTGAATCTGACGGAGACAAAGTGTGCGAGCAAGGGCGGTAGCGCCTGTGTGTTCAAGGTGGAGGCGGCCGCATGAGCCTGGAGGACGTGCTGGGGAGGCTCAGAGAGGAGACGGAGGCCATCGCCTCGGCCCTCATCAGTCGGGACGGGTTGGTCATCGCCGCCGATCTCCCGGAAGGGGTCTCCGCGGAGACGTTCTCGATCATGTGCGCGGCCATCATGGGAGCCGCCATGACGGCGGTTACGGAGATGGGTCGGAGCGCACCGACGCGCATCCTGCTGGAGTCGGAGGACCTGCTGGTCGTGATCTACGCCGCGGACCGTCGCTCCATGCTGGTGGTCGCCCTTCCTCCCGAGGCCGATCTCTCGAAGGTGGACAAGCGGGTCGACCTCGTAGTGGAACAGGTCGCCACGGCCTAACCCCCCATAGCGTTATACCGTCTCTATGGTTCGCACCGCCACGGGCCCGTGGTCTAGTGGTTAGCCTCGCCGAGGCCCACCAATGACGCCACCCTTACAATCCTCATAAGATAGGTGGAGGTCGTCGGTTCGATCCCGACCGGGCCCATTCTTCGCGAAAGCTACGGTGGGGCCTCTTGCCGCGATTGTCCCCGGACCGAGGTCGGAGGGCGTGCCTCCTTCCTCCCACCCCCGTCCACCATCATCCCCCCGAGGCGACCGAGGTACGCCCCGTTGAGCAGGTGCACCTGGGCCCGTTCCATGTCCACCATGCCCGATTTCAGGATGGGTCCCAGGTAGCGGCGACCTTTCTCGTTCATGGGGGTGCCCCCGGAGAACTCGTTGTAGGCCGGGACCAAAACCAGGTCCTCCGGGTGCCGGGCATAGCGCGGGTGGTCCCCCACGAAGGGAGCCCGGATCCAACATCGTTCATAGGTTCGGGAACCCAGCCGGTCGGGAAAGAGGAGAGTTGGATGGTTGTGGCCCATGAGGAGCGTAGGGGCCTCCATGACCTCGGGGGAAGGCCAGGCGTGGCCGTGGACGTAGGCGAATTCGTCCTGTCGATACCCCTCGGGCCCGTGGAGGGTCACCCACCGAGGGAGGAGGTAGGCGATGTTCCCGTCGTGGTTGCCCTGGACGAGGTGGACCTCGGGAACCGCCTCTTCGAGGAGGTCGAAAAAGCGGGGCACGTCCCTTCGCTCGAGACCTGTGAAGCGGGGGATCTCGTGCTTCAGGTCTCCGAGGATGACGAGGCGTTTGGGCCGGACCTCCTCCAGGAGTGAGGCGATCTCTTCCCCCATCTTCTTCGTCTGGCTGGGAAGGTTGAATCCTTCTCGGCGAAGCTCTTCCTCCTTCCCGATATGGAGGTCCGTGACGATGAGGTCATCGCCCGCCCGGATGACGGGCCGGTCGGGAATCGGATCTAGGTTCGCGAATCCCACGCCTATCGGCTCGAGGATGGTCTCGGCGCCATATTATCCTGGTGGGGAGCCCTCCGGGACGTCGCGCAGAGGACCGATGTCGGCGATCAAGCAAACAAGACCTTGGAGGCCACCTTGCGCACTTCGGTAACGTGGGAGGGGTGCGCGGCGACCATGACGGCCCAATCCACCGCTTCTCGGACCCGAAGGGCCCGCGCCAACGGGCTCACCTTTCGGAACGGCCGCACCCTCCCGTCCTCGACGACGCTGAGATCCACAAGGGAGATGCGAGGTTCCGTGAGGAGGATTTCTGGCGCCGGGATGTCGACGATGACCTTGCCGGGCGGCAGGCCCAACCGCTGACAGATGGCGGACTCCGCCTGCCTGCGCTTCTCGGGCACGGAGAGCTCGACAAGGCGTGCCCGCTCCTGGCCTTCCAACTCGCCCGTCTCCCGGGTGAAGACCCGCTTGTAGAGCCTCCGGTACTTCACCCGAAGGGCCACCTCCCGCGGATGCCCCTCCTGACTGAGGAGCCACGCCATGAGCTCCGCATCGTTCATCAGGAACACATCCTCCGGCGATGGGGCCATCTCCACGGCCCGAGCCAGCATGGTCTCGGCGATCCGGACCGTCTTGTGGAAGTACACGGAGGTGTACATCAGACCGCGGGCCACAAGGGTCCCTTCCACCGCGCTAAGGCCCTTGCGGTCGACGGCCAGGTTCCCATCGGCGAGACGG
>JAZFPV010000060.1:0-3627 GCA_036444795.1 Thermoplasmata archaeon | reverse complement strand
GCCGACGGTACGCCCGGATGGACGAGATCGGTACCCCATTCTGCCTGACAATCGACTACGATAGCCTGGAGCAGGACGATGTCACGGTTCGGGATCGCGACTCCACGCACCAAGCACGGGTGGCCGTACAGGACCTACGCGGGTCCCTACAAGGACTGCTCGAGGGAACCATCGAGTTCGATGCCCTCTGAATCAGATCTCCCTCGGGCTGTTCTCCGGGGGCTTCGTGCTGCCTTGCGCGAAGGGTCCGGTTCCGCGGATCAGCTGAGCTTGGCCTTCTCGGGGGGCTTGGATAGCTCGGTTATCTCGGCCCTGGCGCGGGAGGCCGGGAGCCCAACGGCCCTCACCGTGGGGTACCCCAACGCGCCCGATCTCGCCAACGCTTCCGAGGCCGCCCGCCTTCTTGACCTGGACTGGCGACCCTTGCTCCTCGATGATGAGCTCCTCCGAGAGGAGGCGATCTCCCTCCTCGAGGCTTTCCCCGACCTGGACGCCATCGCACTCTCCTACGAACTCCCTCTTTGGATCCTCCTCCAGAGAGCCCCCTCCGGCCTGATCGTGGCTGGCCAGGGAGCCGACGAGCTCTTTGGGGGCTATGCACGATACGAAAGTCTCGACCCGGAGAAACTCCACGAGGCCCTTGAGCATGACCTGGAAGCGCTGCTCCGGGAGACGGTCCCACGAGAGGTCGCGATGGCTCGGCGTCACGGAAAGGAGCTTCGACTCCCCTACTGCCATCCTCTCGTCCTTGGCCCGACCCGGGCCCTCCCCCCCGCGCTGCGCATGGGTCCGCGGCGGAAGGAATTGCTCCGACGGGTAGCAGCCGAACTGGGCCTCCCCTCCGCCATTGTCGAGCGGCCCAAGAAGGCCGCACAGTATGGATCGGGAGTCATGCCGGCCCTGCGTCGATTCGCGAAGACCGAGGGACGTTCGATTCTCGAGGCCCTTCGACGCCCCAGCCCCTCTACGTCAGGTCTTTGACCATGTAGGGCCGCTCAAGCCGGTAGCCGAGTTTGCGGAAGTACCCCCGGACGCCCACCCCGCTCGTTACCTGGAGGTGGCGGAAGCCGTTCCCCTGCGCCTCCCGCTCGGCCTCGACCATGAGGGCCTTCCCGTATCCGCGATGCTGCCATCGCGCGCCCGGGACTTGCCGGAACGGCACCATCGGACCGAAGACCTTCAGCTCGCGGAGGAAGGCACCGGATTCGCAGAGGCGCAATCGCGCGTATCCCACGAGAAGTTCACGATCGAAGTCCTCGTAGCTTAGGAAGATCTCCTGGCCCCCGCTTGCCTCGTACCTGAGCCTGCCGAGGGTGACCTCGTCCGGGTCCACCGGGGCACCCCGTAGGCCCGCTTCCCGGCATCGGACACAACGGCAGTGGGTGCCCTGGGCCTCCATGCGCTCTCGAACCAGTTGCCGTAGGTGTCCCTTCTTGACCCCGGCCTCAATATCAGCGGCCCCGATCTCCCGATTCACCCGGAGAATACGGACGTAAGGGGGCACGTGTGGCTTGGCCTCCGCCAGGAGCCGCGCGGCCTCCTCCGTCTCCATCGCCTCGTACTCCCCGCGCAGCCAGAGCTGGTAGAGTCCGGTGCCCTTCACGACGAGCGTGGGATACACCTTCAGCATGTCGGGCCGATACGCGGGGTTGTCGAAGAGCTCCCGGAGCGCCCAGAGGTCCCGATCATAGCTGCTTCCCGGCAGACCCGGCATCATGTGATAGCCCACCTTGAGACCCGCGTTCTTGGACCGCCGAGTCGCGTGCACCACCTCCTCGAGGCCGTGGCCCCGGTTGACCCGATGGAGGACGTCTTCGTGGAGGGACTGGACGCCGAGTTCCACCCTCGTGACCCCGAGATCCAGACATTCTTCGACCTCCCGGGCCAGGAAGCAATCCGGCTTCGTCTCCACGGTGAGACCGATGCATCGATGGCGCGCGCCCTCGTTCCACCGATGGGCCTCTTCGAGGGTGTCCGCCTCCCGCTCGTTCAGGGCGTCGAAGCATCCCTTCGTGAAGGCCTCGAGGTACGGCCAGGAACGGGAGGTGAACGTGCCCCCGATGATGATGAGGTCCACCTTGTCGGTGGGATGGCCAATGGCCGCGAGCTGTCGGAGTCGGGCCTCCGTTTGCGAGCGGGGATCGTATTGCGAACGGGCGGCCCTCCTCGCTGCCGGCTCGGTCCCCAGATACGCCTGGGGGGTGCCCCATTCCACGCCACCGGGACAGAAGACACATCGACCGTGCGGGCACGGGGCCGGCGAGGTCATCACCGCGACGACGGCCACGCCCGACGCCGTCCGAACGGGCTTGACGCGGAGAAGGGTGCGGGCGGCCTCCTCCGACTCCGGCACGAATCGGAGGATCTCGAAGTTGCGTGGGACGCGATCCAGGCCATGGAGGCGGCACGCCTCTCGCTTCGCCTTTTCCAAAGCCGCCAGATCCCCAATCTCACGGCGTACGACGCGTTGGGCGAGCTCGGCGAGGGGCTCCATCCGAGCGAGCATCCGGTCGCCCCCTAAAAACGGTTAAGGTTAAGGCCGCCAGGCGTCTGAAGGGGGCCAGATGAAGGACGAAGTGGTCGAGTCGGCTCCCCCGATCCCCGACACGGTCCAGGGGACCTCCAGTTGGCTTCGCATCCTCGCACGCGAGGTCAACACCTACGTCCTGTTCATGCACACCTGGAGCGCCATGGGGTTCGTCGTGAGCCCCGGCCTCGTCGGCTCGTTGCTGGAGCTCCAAGCGCGGGTCATGGGCGTGCGCAAGGATCTCGGGTCCCTGAAGGCCGGTGACGGCCTGGACAGCCTGTTGGACTCCGTGCGCGAGATCGCCAATCGGGAAGAGACCGTCTTTGGGGCGATGATGGAAGAGATCAAGCAGTTCAAGGACGAGACGGAAGACATCTTCCGAGGCTTCGACATAAACTTCGATCCGTGCTTTTAGGCGTACCCTCCCCCTTCGCCGCGCCTACCCCTCCTCTCCGGGTTCATCGGCAATCCGGGCCTCGTGGTCAGGGAGGATGTCCTCCGCGTTCCGAACGCTGCGGAAGGCGTACCCGGCGAGGCCGATCAGGATGCCCCCGATGCCCGCGAGGACAAACATGAGGGAAATCCCGGCCCCTGGGCCAACGCCGAGAACTCCGCCGAAGATGGGAGCAAGCGCGCCGCCTACCTGCATGGCGGGCTCGAAGACAAGGTCGGCCGCGAACCCTCCGACGAGGAAGGCCGCGGGCACGCTGATCTGGGCGATGAGACGGCGGACGGCGAAGACCCGGCCTTGAACGTCCGGAGCGACTTTCGATTGCCAGATGGCCTGGTTGGAGCCGTTGACGAATACGATGAAGAAACCGCCGAGGAAGAAGGCCGCCGACCACGCGATGACCTCGCTCGCGAAACCGAAGAGGAACTCACCCAGCAAGCTTGCGAACACCATGCCGAGGAGCACGCCGTGGATGCGGCGCTTGGGTCCGCCCCATATACCGAGAACCACCCCACCCATGACCTGACCGATGGCCCCGGCGGCGAGCACCGTGCCCAAGACGAGGGCGTTTCCGTCCGTTTTGGTGAGGATGAGGGGGGCTATGAGCACGAAGGCGAAGCTCGCCACGAAATTCACGCCGAAGAAGATG
>JAZFPV010000059.1:0-3742 GCA_036444795.1 Thermoplasmata archaeon | reverse complement strand
GAGCGAGCGCGAGTTATGAAGGAGAAGCGACGCATTCCAGAGCGCCCCGCCGTGACCGTTCCGACGGCCACCGACGGAGGACGGAGGAGCTAGCATGGGTTTCCCACCCGAGGATATGGGCTTCCCGCAGAAGGATCTCACGACCGGCGAGCGCACGGTCCCGCACCCCATCCTTTACGCCACTTTGGATAAGGAGGCGGAATACGATGAGATTCCCGATGTGAAGATTGACAAGAAGAGCGACTACGCGTACTACCCGGGCTGTGTCGACTACTATGACTACGAGATGCAGTTCAGCCGGGACAATTACGGGGTGACGGATCACGGCATCATCTTCGACTCCTCCGTCAAACTCATGGAGGCCTTGGGCCTCGACCCCGTGATCCTCGACCGCGATTTCATGAAGTGCTGCGGGCACGACCAGCTCTGGCAGGGCAAAGTCGACGTCTGGAACAAGCTGCGGGAATACAACGAGACCCTCATGCACCGGATCTTTGCGGAGTGCGAGGTGAAAACCTTGGTGACGAGCTGTGCCGAGGGCTACCGGACGTTCAAGCTCGACTACGACCTCGGCGACGTCGAGGTGAAGCACATCACCCAGGTCCTCTACGAAGAGGGCATCGAGTTCCGGGCCCGGCGGAAGGAGACCGTTAGCTATCAGGACCCCTGCCGGATGTGTCGTCAAATGCCCGTGGACCAGATCTACGACGAGCCTCGGGAGCTCATTCGTATGACGGGAGCGGAGTACGTCGAGATGGAACACTTCCGGGCCGACGCGACGTGCTGCGGCGTCGCCGGGATGATGTACTGCAACGACAAGACGAAGGGCATCACCAACGACCGGATGATCGAGGCCAAGGCGGAATCGGTGGACTACCTCCTCACGGCGTGTCCCAAGTGCCTGACCCACTTCGGATGTCAACAGCACGAGAACCTCTATCGGGAGGACCGAGAGAAGTTTGAATACCAGATCATCGACATCACCCAATACCTGGCCGAGGCCCTAGACGACGAGGCGTATGCGGCCCTCGCGAAGGAGCGGCATGCTGTCGAGACGACCTTCAAACCAGGGGGGTGAGGGCAGACGGGTAAAGTCGAGGCGTTAACCGATGCGCGGGAGGCGCGCCACCATTCGCGACAGACCGCCAAGACGGCCTTCAAGGCCATGAATCGGAACTTCATCCTCAAGTACCCTCGAGGCAAGGGCGTCATCGCGTACGTCTACGACGACATTTGCATGGGCTGCATCCACTGCGCGGATAACTGCCCCGAGAACCTCCGGCCGGACCACGAGGACGCCATCGTCATGGTGGACCAGACCTCCTACCTGCCGGAGCTCCAATTTGAGACCCGGAAGGCGCGCATCGTCGATGAGACCTGCATCGGCTGTGCGAAGTGCGCCGTCATCTGCCCCGTTGAGGCAATCGTGATGATGCCGCGGCCGGGTTGGGAGGTCGTGGACAACGCGCCCGCCTCCTTGGAGCCGGAGGATGGGGAGAGCTGAGGGTGGTCGCCACGGGGGACGTTGCAACGGAGACCCGCTCGGAGCGGCCGAAGTGGCCTCACCGCATGTCGCGAAAGGCCGAGGTTCGGCTCATCAAAGAGCTCCCCAGGATGCAAAAGGCCATCGTAATCTCCAAGGTCTCGTCCGTGATTCTCTTCGCCATCGGCTTGGAGGGACTCGTGACGGCCACGTGGTGGCTCGCTGCCGTCTTCCTCCCGCTTGGCACCCTCTTCACGGTGTGGCCAGTCAAGATGAACGTGCCTAACGTTTGCCCACGTTGTGCGCACGTGTCCGCCCGAGATGCGGGCGTATGTGAGAAGTGTGGGACCGCCCTGATGTAGGTCTACCGCGGCTGGGGAACCCACAGCAGCCCTGACGGGTTGATGATGCTCCCCAGATCAATCCCTCGCTTGATTCGACGCGCCAGCGCGAACCGCTTCCGCATCTGTGTGTCGCTCGTGAGGAGCTGGCCCACCTGCGTGTTCCGGACCCGGCAGGGGTGTCGCTGCGCAATCTTCACGAGCTCGGTGATTCGGTTGAACCGATCCCCGCGGTGCAGAACCTGATCGACCGGACCGCCCGTCGTGCTCGTCCCACGGATGTCCCCGCGCATGAAGGGCAGGACGTGCACCGTTCCCCCCTCCTGCAGCGAGCCGGCGAGGCCGAAGGCGCTTCCACGGACGCCGACCCAGGTGGCCAGCTCCTCCCAGAGAGGTGGTAGGTCGACCAGCGAGGTCTGAATCTCTGCGAGGTGATAGGGACCCTTCTCGCGGGTCGCCGCCTCGTGCAGGTGGCCGAGGCCGTCGCGCCCCTCTCCGGACGTCGCGTCGCCCACGGCTGCTTGCAGGCTCTCCTCCTGGCCCGCCATGACCTCCTCGGCGGCGCCCAGGTCGACCTCGAGGGTGTACCCTTCCCCGCCGTCCAGACCCACCGCCGAGGCGACGGGATCGCCGAAGACGACGCGTAGGGGTTCGAGAGGGGCCTCCGCGATGTTCTGGAGGGCCTTCAGTAAGCCAGCCCACGACTCGAAGGCAAACCGGATCGCCCGCGTTCGGTCGAGGGGAAGCAATCGGAGAGTGAGGGAGAGGGGAATCCCCAGATTCCGACCCATGATGAGGAGAAGCGAATTGAGGTCGTACCCCGTGGCGTTGTTCGGGACGAGGTCGAAGCCACTCTGGGAGTAGCTCGTGTCCGAGCCGAGGAGGTCTATGTTACGAATGTAGGTCTCGGGTCCGCCGGCGAAGGAGGAGAGTAAGCCAGTCCCCGCAATGAGGTCCCCCATGTACGGATTGGTGGGCAGGACGGGAAACAGGGGCAGGAGGCGGTGGGCCTGCTGGGCGGCCTCGGACACGTCACGCCACGTCGCTCCCACTTCCGCGCGAACCGTGTTCGTCTCGGGATGCACCTCCACCCCCTTGAATTCGGACAGATCCAGGAGGAGACCGTCGAAGAGGGGGAGGACATCCCCTTCGAGCGGATCCTGTCGCGGCCCCCAGTCCACGCTGAGATCCCGGTCCTTCAACATCTCCAGGCTGCGACGGACGTAGTGAATGGTCCCCGAGGTGCCCCCGAGGTTGACGCCTGCTGTCTCTCCGGAAACGAACCGCATCGCTTCCGCCACGTCCCGTGTCTCCTCCATCTTGATCGGGAGGACGGTGGCCTGATCGAAGAGGCGCTTGATCGCATCCGGCAGCGCCCGCTTGTCCCGAAGGTACACAATCTTGACAAGTTCTTCCTCGGGGAGACGCTCCAACGCCGGAAAGGGCCGCAGAACGCCCATGAAGTCCCGGTTTCCGACGGCCACCTCAGACCTCCCGTTTCTTGAGTCGCGTGATGATCTTCTGTGCGGGCATGAGCCGCCGGAAGCCGCCGAGGAAGCGAAGGCCGAAGCGCATGAGACCGGGAGGGACCACGAAGTCGTCGAACGGGTACAGCGGCGGCGGGTTGGCCATCGTCTCGATGAGCTTGCCGCGGTTCACCACGTTGGCGGGGTCGACGCTCCGCTTGATTCCCTCCATCGCGCCCACCAGCGGTCCGAACATCGGACCGAGGTTGTACGTCGTCAGGAACCCCAGGCCGAGAGGGTGCCCCCCGAGACCGAGGATGAACTCGTGGAGGCGTTCCACGAACGCGAGGCTGAGCTGCCCGCGGAGAGTCCGTTCATCCGTCACCAAGTAGGGGACCAGAAGGGCGGAACTCCGATCGACGAGGAACCCGTGGAATGCGGCCTCGGTTTTC
>JAZFPV010000058.1:0-3952 GCA_036444795.1 Thermoplasmata archaeon | reverse complement strand
CCATCTGACCCAATTGCTGGAACCCGCGCGCTCGTACTTCGAGCGCCATCCCGAGGGGCTGCAGAAGGTGCAGGAATTCGTGAGCGAATGACGGCCTCGCGTCAGGTGCGACGGGCGGGGGCCTGGGGCATTCTGGGAGGCCTTCTCCTCGAGCTCGGCCACTTCTCCGCGGTGGGTTTCTGGCAGTCGATTCTCACCCTCCTCGCGTCCCTCCTCCCCGCGGCCACGGTCCTCATCCGCTCCCTGGGCCTATTCATCCTGCTGATTGCCTCTCTCGGAGGCCTGGCGGCGATCATCGCCGGGATCCTCTTCCTCCGGGATCACACGAGAACCGGACGAACCCTGATCGGGATCGCCGTCGGGTTCAGCCTCCTCTCGGTCTTGATCTACCTGGTCACCTTGGTCCTGGGCGGAAACGCCACGCTGTCCGGAAACACGGTTATCGTCCTCGTCGGACTGTTCTTGGCGATCTACGCACGGGGCCTTGCGAAGGAGGGGGGACCTTCGGGCTCCTAAGCCCCGGGAAGGCAGCCTCATGGGAGTCGATTAGCCACCCGTTCTGGACGTGTCTCTCCCCGAACGCCGGTTTCGCAAGTGGGCCGGGGTCGCAGTCCACAGGATGAGGAACCCGGCAAAACCCAGACCCGTCAGCAGGAGGAACGGCGTGTGGATGCCGAACGCATCGGCCATCACGCCCGCCGCGTACCCGGCGATCGCGCCTCCCACGAGCTGCAACCCAAAGACGATACCGAACGTGGTCCCTCCGATCACGTCCTCCGTCGACTCCGAGATGAAGGCGAAGAGCGCGGGGTAGGTGATGAAGAGGCCGACGCCGAACAACAGGAAGGTTGGGATGAGGAGGGCGAGCGGCGGCGTCAAGCTCAGGACCAGCGCGGAAATGCCTACGATGAAGTAGGCCACGAGGAGAGAACGGAACCGACCGAAGGCCGCGCTAATCCGGCCGTAGTTGTAGGCAGCGACGACGCCTGCCGCGATCCAGAGGGCGATCACGAAGTTCGCCGTGTCTCCCGTCAAGCCGAGCCGCTGGATGAGGAGGGAGTTCCCAAAGCCGATCGTGATAATGTAGGCGGCCCCACCGATGGCCAGAGGCACGATCCAGAGGGTCACACGCCGGAGGATTTGGGTCCAGGGTGGCGTTTTCGGACCCCCTCGAGGTGCGGGCTCCAGAGCTACTTGCCGGGTGAGCAGGTATCCCACCAGGGCCGCGACGAGGGCGAAGCCGCCCCAGATGAGCAAGGGGACTTGCCACCCGAACACGAGTCCCAGGAAGCCCGAGGAGGCGAAGGCGACGATGACCCCCAGGTCACCCAAGGCGCTCTGGAACCCCATGGCGCGGTCGAGGTCCCGCTTGAACATCCTTCCGACCCAGGAAATGCCCACCGGGTGGTAGACGCTTGCTCCGATTCGCCCGATGGCGACGAAGAGAAGAAGCACAGCAAAGGTCTGGGCCAGCGCGGTGAAGAGAGAGGCCACGCCCACGATAACCATCCCGGCGGGGAGGAGGAGACGTGTGGAGCCGCGATCGCTCATGGCGCCAAAGAAGATCTGAAGGACCACTGTCACCCCGAGGGCGATCGCCAGGAGAATGCCAACCTGGGTGAAGTTTGTGAGGACGTTCTCTTCGAGAAGGAGAGGGAAAAGGGCGGGAATCGCCACGACGGTACCGTCGTTGGCCGCGTGATACAGGCCCATGGCCACAAGCGCGCCCCGATTGGAAGCCACGAGCGGCGCTAAACCGCGGCCCCGTTAAAGGTTGAGCCGGCAGGCACCAAGCGCTAAGTAACGCCTTCGCCTCGACGGTAACATCGGCCAGCGGGGTGGTCCCACGGGAAAGAGCGAAATTCGGAACAGGATCTGGAACCGACTCGAGACGGAGGGGGTGGCTCGATTCCCGTGGCCAGCCAAGGGGAGAATCCCCAATTTCGACGGTTCCCGGGACGCCGCGGAAGAGTTATCGGAGCTCGACGTGTGGGCGGACGCGAGAGCCATAAAGACGAACCCGGACAGCCCCCAGCGTTGGGCTCGGCGCCTGGCGCTTCTCGCCGGCAAGGTCCTGTACATGGCGGTTCCCCGCCTGACCCAGGTGGAGGCCTTCGTTGAGCTGGATCCACGGCGCCTCGACTCCCCGGAACGGGCCGCGACGATCAAGGGGGCTCTCGCCCTCGGGAGACCGGTCCATCCGAAGCGAGTCCCTCCGATTGATCTTGTCCTCACCGGTTCCGTTGCCGTGGACTCGCAAGGCGGTAGATTGGGAAAGGGCGGCGGTTACTCGGACCTGGAATACGCCCTAGGACGCACCTTCGGGTTCGTTCAGGAGGCCACCCCCATCGCCACCACGGTCCACCCGCTGCAGCTCGTCCGGGGGGCGATTCCTATGCTTCAGCACGACATTCCAGTCGATTTCGTCGCGTTCCCCGATCAAGTCATCCCGACGAAGTCGACTCATATCCGGCCGGAAGGCATCGATTGGGATCTCCTTCCCGAGGCGAAGGTTAAGGCCATCCCCTCGCTTCGGGGCCTCGCGGAACGGGAACCCGCCTCCGGAGGAACCTGATGCTCATCCTCATTAACGGTCTCCTGGCCTATCACGCGGGGAAGACCACCCTCGCCCGCGCGATCCTGCTCCGCGCGAGGGAGGCCGGGGACGACTTTGTCGCGATGAAACCCCGGTCGGCCCACAACTACTGGGAACACTACGATCACTCCCGCGCGGTCCAGGAAATGGGACTCCTGGTCGGTCTGGACGCCATCACCCTCCACGCCTTGAGCCGAGATCCCCCGGAAGTGAGTTTTCTCAACCCGTACCATCAGATGGTCTGCCCCCTCGACACCCTGCGCCTGAAGGAGGAAGAGGAGCACATGCTGGGCGATAAGGAAGAGGGGATTCTCGTGGAACGCCTCACGGACGCCCGTGGCCACAGCACGCTGTTCCTCAATCGTCGTCCCCATCTGTTCGTGGCCCCACCCGAGTTCCTGGAGAGCCTGGTGGAGAAGGCAGATCAAACCACCCCTTTCCATTCCTCCGCGGTCGCCGAGGGCCTGGCCTCCGTGGACGAGGTCACGCGAGACGTGTTCGATGCCGTGTCGGCCAAGCGGGACCACCTCCTCGTCGAGAGCTACAGCGACACGATTTGGCCCTTCCGCCTCGAGCCGGATGAGGTCGACCTCATGATCTCCGTCGGAGGAGGTGCGGCCTTCCTCTTTGACGCGCAAGAGGTTGCCAAGGCACAGGAGGTGGTCGGTGGGAGGACCATGTCCGGCCTCCTGCGCTATGTGAAGCCCGTGCAGAGCTTCCGGCTCCCTCAGCTCTCCTCCGATGAGCGGAACGACGAAACCCGCTTGCAAGAGGCCTACGCCTCCGTCCTCGAGGTCATGTGGAAGGCAGGATAGCGCCGTCGCGCCCTCGCTTCGACCGACCAGCAAAGCGTTTTTCTAGCACCGGTCGGCTCGCGGCGAGGGGTATGAGACCGTGAAGGAGTACGATGTCATTGCCGTCGGGACGGGATCCGTCATGCACGTCATCGACGGAATGATCAATCGAGACCGTAAGACCCAGGCCGCCGTCATTGACCAGGATGAGGCCGGCGGGATCTGCCTGACCCGCGGGTGCATCCCCTCGAAGATCCTCCTGTACCCGGCGGAGGTTATACGAACCGTCGAGCGGGCCGGCCTCTTCGGTATCGACGCACAGGTCCGGGAGGTTGATTTTGCGGAGGTGATGGGGCGGATGCGCTCCATCATCGACTCCGATATTGCACGGATCGAACGAGGTCTCACCGAGTCCCCGAACATCGATTACTACCACGACGAGGCCCATTTCGTGGAGCCGTACACGATGGAGGTGGCGGGGGAGACCATCCGTTCCGACCTCATTTTCCTGGGGGCGGGGTCCGAGCCGATCATCCCCCCGGTTGAGGGCTTGGACGAGGTG
>JAZFPV010000057.1:0-2514 GCA_036444795.1 Thermoplasmata archaeon | reverse complement strand
AATCTTCGGTTGGTCCACTGGCCATCGATCTCGTGGTATTGGCCTTCACGATCGGCCCCCTGATACTCAGCGTGACTGTGTTACCATTGGTGGGGATCGCGATCGTGGCCTTTATTGTGCGCTCCTGGATCTGATCTAGGAACGGACATCGAACGGAGGATTTATCATGGGACTCGGTGGACTCGGCATGTGGGAGATGATCATGATCTTCCTTGTGGTCCTCCTCCTTTTTGGGGCGAAGCGACTTCCGGAAATCGGTTCGTCCTTAGGCAAGGGGATACGGGAGTTCAAAGGTTCGATCAAAGAGATCGAAAAAGAGGTCAAAGCGGTGGGCGAAGAGTCCCCGCGGGACGCGGTGCCTCCGGCATCGGATTCCTCGGATGAACCGGATGAGGGACCCAGGCGATTGACGACGACGCCGGGGCCTGCTTCAGGCGTAAGTCAGCCTGGGGGCGTCCCCACGCAAGAGGACCGGAAGCAGGATGGGCCGGAGGTGGAAGGGCTGGCGGAGGAAGGGTCGGAGGAGGAAAAGGAGGAGGAGAAGGAGGTCCCGAAAGGGTAGTAGGGGCATGGCCGGAGCGTAGGGGGCTAGGCGTCTAGAAGCCGAAACCTCCTGGTATTTGTTGAACGTCCGCCGGATCGACGTTCAAGACTTCCTCCCTTCGGTCGATGATACGGGCTACTTCGCGAAGGCCTTGGAGCCAGTCCTGCAGGCGGCTTTCTTGGGCAACCCCGAGCAATTCATTCCGTAGCACCACCCGCTGGTCCTCGAAGGCGGTGGAATCTGCTGCGAAGTAGTCGGCCAACTCGATGATGAAGACGTTGTTGTTGGCCTCCACCGCACCGCTCACTTCTCCAATGTTCAGGCCGAATCCCGCCCCCACGGCCGCATTCAGCCGCCCGATGCCGGGAACGAAGTCTACGCGGGCGTACGGCCCGGCAGTCTGGATCTCCAGGCTTTTTTGTTCCGCAATATCCGCTAAGCTTGCCCCGGCCCGAACCTGGGTGACGATCTCCTCACCCTCGCCCTTGGCTCGTTCCACCTTCTTTTCGGCTCTCACCGTTTGCTCGATGGAACCCCTGGCGTCGACCAGCGAGATTGCCCCCGCCTCCCGGATTTCGGCGAGTTCGAGCATATAGAATGCCTGCCTCGTCTCGAGGACGGCGCTGACGTCTCCAACCAAAGCTTCTTCGAAGGCCCAGTCGGAGCCCTCTCCTATCTGCCCGGCTCCGGCAACGAACGCGAATTCACTGCTCAGATATGCGGTCTCAACGCCGAGACCCAGAGTCAAAGCCGCCTCTGTCAATGTGCGTGACTCGCCAAGCGCCTCGAGCGAGTCGGCAAGCGTAAGGAGCGCGAGTTCAGACTCCTCGGTGCGGGCAAAGGGAACGAGGATATGCCGAGCCTGAACGCTGTCTTCCGTCTGATGCTGTACTTCGATCACATGGTAGCCAAAGGAGGTCTTCACCGGCTCCGTGAGCTCGCCCACGGTCGCTGCGAAGGCCGCATCGGAGAACTCCTCGGGCATCCGATCCCTCGTAAACCAGCCCAGGTCTCCTGACCCGGCTCCGACTCCAGGCTGACCTAGCATATCCTCGAAATCGGCTCCTCCGATGATCTCTTGCCTCAGCTCAGCGGCAAGGTCTCCCATAGCCACCGTGTCTTCGGGCGTCGGAGTCTTGTCGATAATGACCGCCCGGACCGTGGCCTGCGCCGGGAGCGCGAACTCCTCTTCATGTTCGTCGTAGTATTCCCTCACCTCCGCGGGTGTCACGGCTACCACCGAGTCGGCAACCCGCTGGGCGGGATTGAGAGCGAGGTAACGTACCGAGATCCGATCGTTGCGGTCACTGTACTCATCCCAGAGGGCGGCATCGGTGACGTAAAGGTCGGATGACACCTGCCGCATCAGTTTGCTCCGGGGGATTACGTCCCAGTAATACGCCTCCAGTTGGAGGAGCATCAGATCGTCGATGGTAGGAGACGCCAAGAACGCCTGGTACTTCTGGATATCGAACACCCCGTCCGTTTGAAACGCGGGGCTGGTCTGGAACTCCGGCGGTGGACTGAAACGCGCGGCGGTCATTAACTCCTCATCCGTCACCACGATACCTCGCCGCCGCAGCTCCTGCCGGATCAGGACTTGGTTGACGACCTCGTCCCATGCCGCGTCTTCCAGGTCACTGATCTGTTGGCTCGTGATGGGATCCTCCTGCGAGGCCTGAACCTGATCGAAAAGCGAGCGGTAGGTCTGATTGAACCAGTCGTACATCACCGGTGTGCCGTTGACGCTGCCGATTTCACCGATAGAGAGGCCGCTTCGCCCTGTGATGTCCATTCCCCACTGGAACACCATGAGGCCCACGAAAGCCAGTGCCGTCACCAGCATGATCCACTTCGTGTTCTCCCGCATTTGACGCATCATGAAACGGCAACTCCTCAGCGAGTCCTGTACTGGATCACATCCGCGTGATCATACCCAAAAAGGCCATGAAAGGTAATGGTCGGTATGG
>JAZFPV010000056.1:0-2514 GCA_036444795.1 Thermoplasmata archaeon | reverse complement strand
AGCTGGTTGAGGTGCCACACGCCGCGGCCGACGGATGACGGGCAAAGCAAGAGGTCCTCCCGGGGTCTCCGGTCGGAGGCGGGGGAATGTCGGTCCGGTTGCGAATAGCACGGTCATCTAGGCCCCGACCCTCGTGCCGTCCCCTGCCCGTCCTGCCCCGTGCCTGCCTCCCTCGAGCCACGCACACGTCTTATAGCCCGATTCCTCTCTTCCCAAGTCGATCCCGGGGCGGGGCGCTTGACTCTATCGGGCAAAGACGTAGTCCGGGCCTGGAAGGCCCTCCGGAAGGCGGCGTTCCGCACACCTCTCACCCGTTCCCCGGGACTCAGCGAGGCGGTTGGAGCCGAAGTGTACCTGAAGTGGGAGACGCTTCAGCATACGGGCTCTTTCAAGTTCAGAGGCGCCTACCACAAGATATCCTCCCTCCGGCCGCACGAGCGAGAGAGGGGGCTGATGACGGCATCGGCGGGAAACCACGGCCTGGCCGTCGCGTACGTCGGCCGCATGATGGGAGCGAAGACCACGATCGTCGTTCCCACGAGCGCCCCGCGGGTGAAAATCGAGGGCTGTCGGCGCCTGGGAGCCGAGGTGATCGTCGAGGGGGCGTACTACGACGAATCGGTCGCCCACTGCCTGCAGCTCGCCTCGCAGACGGGAGCGACGTACATTCCCGCGACCGAGGATGACCAGGTGATCGCGGGCCACGGAACTTTAGGGTGTGAGATCCTGGAGGACTTACCCGACGTTCAGACCGTCCTCGTGCCCGTCGGAGGCGGAGGTCTGATCTCCGGAATGGCGATCTGGATAAAGAGCGTAGATGCCGACATTCGCGTCTTGGGGGCCCAGTCTACCGCGGCCCGCACGATGCACGACTCGTTCCGGGCGGGGAAGGTGATGGAGGTACCGTACGTTCCGACCCTCGCGGACGGGCTGGCCGGAGGGGTCACCCAGATGAACCTGGACTTGGTTCTCGAGTACGTGGATGACATCGTCCTCGCCCCCGAAGATAAGCTGAAGCCTTCCATCCTGTGGCTCCTCAAGAAGGAAGGCCAGCTCGTGGAAGGAGCAGGCATCGTCGGACCTGCCGCCCTCCTCGAGGGCCAGGTACCGGTGCAGCCGGGGGAGAAGGTGGCGGTCGTGATTTCCGGAGGCAATGTCGACACCGATGTGCTGGGGATCTCGGCCATCCCCGCCTGATCTGCCGCCGGCCTGCCAATGCGTTTATGCTCTCCGCCTTCTCACAACCCGACCTCAGCCGCGTCAAGCCCCAAATAAGCCGACGGCTTGGAGACTCCCTCGAGGTGGTTGGGGTTGCTGACAGTCCTCGCGATCGGTGGGAACGCGCTCCAGCCACCGGACGAGGCCGCCGATTGGAGGGGGCAGGTCCAGAACGTCAAGGGCCTCGCTCGTTGGATTGCGGAAACCAAGTCCGCCGGCGACCATGTGATCATCACCCACGGGAACGGGCCTCAGGTCGGGGCTCTCCTGCTTCAAAATGAGATGGCCGCGGAGACGGTCACCGAGAGCCCCTTAGACGTACTTGTCGCGCAAAGTCAAGCCTACACCGGGTACGCCCTCCAGCTTGCCATCGAGAACGAACTCAGGAAGGGGGGCGTCTCGGCCTCCGTCTTGCCCATCGTCACGATGGTGACCGTGGACCCTGCCGACCCGGCCTTCGAGCAGCCCTCCAAGCCCGTGGGACGGATCTATGCCAGGGAGGAGGCCTTGGCCCTCGGGGAAAAGGGGATCGCAACCGCCTAGGATCCCCGTGGTGGGTACAGACGGGTGGTCCCCTCCCCCGAACCGGTGGAAATCATCGGGGCCTCTCGTCTGAGTCGCCTCGCCAAGGACGAGGATCTCATCCCGATTGTGGCGGGAGGCGGGGGGATTCCCGTGATCGCGACCCCGGAGGGTCTTGAGGGCGTCGAAGCCGTCATCGACAAGGACGCGGTCGCCAGCCTCTTGGCCACCGTGATCGGTGCGGACCTCCTAGCCATCGTGACGGATGTCCCCGCGGTGTACCTCGACTACGGACGCGAGACCCAGCAACCTCTGCGTGAGATGACGATCGCAGAAGCACGGGCGTACCTCCGTGAGGGTCAGTTCCCTCGCGGAAGCATGGGCCCCAAGATTCAGGCCGCGCTCCGTTTTCTCGAGGAGGGCGGGCCCTTGGTAGTGATCACCGATGCGGAGAATCTCGTTTCGGCGGTCGCGGGCCTGACGGGCACTCGCCTCCTTCCGAGGCAATAGGCCCTGCATTCGACGCACGGGTCGCCCAGGTCCCCTAACTAATGTGACCCCAGGAAGGGAGTCCGAACCGCGTTAGTCTTGGACGCCTTTTGCAAGCGGGAAGGGCTTTCGTCTCATGATGCCCTAATTCCGCGGCCGCCAGATGCGCCTGAAGGACGAAACGAGGCGGGGAAAGAATCCCTCGACCACGACGGCGGCGAGCTCGGCCTTGCCCGGGGGGTCCCTGCCGACGGTCAAGGTCGGTCCGTCCTTGGCCAGGACGTA
>JAZFPV010000055.1:0-2422 GCA_036444795.1 Thermoplasmata archaeon | reverse complement strand
GGGGAGCGAGGGTGGACCCACGGGAATCGATCCCGGAGGCGCCGGCACAAGGGGAACGGGATCAGCCCTTGACGCACCGCGCCGAACAGATTCATCCGGCCATCGCGTCTGCCATCGCCGAACAGGAGGGACACAGGTGGGTCGATGTCGGAGCGGGAGGCCCTGACGCAGGACTCGACTCACGGCGGAAGACGATTGCCTGGGTCTACGCGATCGCCTTTGCTGCCGTTCTCATCTTCTATGTCTTCCCGGTCCAACTACCGTTTTACCTGACGGAGCTGGCCGCGGCCTCCACCATCCAGATCGCCCTGGCCCTCGCACTCCAAACCCTGATCTCCATCATTGTATCGCTGGGCTACGAGCGGATACAGGCACACATCTCTTACCGAGGAATCTTCATGCTTGCATTCGTAACGCTCGGAGCCGGCCTTCTGACGGTAGCACTCGCGCCCGCGTACGCGCTCGTGGTCGCGGGTTCCATGATCGCAGGGGTAGGAGTGGGCCTCCTCGTACCGAATCTCGGCGTAGTGGTGGCCCTCATCGCACCTGCCCGGGTCCTCGGTCGAGCCATGGGCGGTCTCACCACCTCCGTCTTCCTCGGGCAGTTTTTTTCGCCCCTGGTGCTGCAGCCCGTTCTCCAGCAGTCAGGCGTTGGGGCCACGTTCTGGGTCGCCGGCATTGGCTCCCTGGCCGCCGCAGTGGCACTGCTTGCCTGGAGATTGGGGCCCCTTCTCGGTCGCGAAAGGGCGGAAAGACCCGCGGGAGGGGAGCAAGGAGCCTCCTGAATGAGAGCGTCTGCGAGGAGACGCCTGCCGGGGCGCCCGCCTTTCTCTCCTAGTCTGGCTTCGATTCCTCGAGACGAAGCTTCGGGTTGATCTCACCCGCGAGGTTGGAGACCATCAGGCCCCGCACTTCCGACGGCTCCGTCGTGTGCCCTAGGACCCACATCAGCTTCACAAGGGCCGTCTCCGGAAGCATGTCTTCCCCGGGGATCACCCCGGCCTTCGCCAGCTCCCGCCCGCGGGAGTAGACGTAGAGGCCCACCCGCCCGTTCAGGCACTGTGTAGTCATGACCACGGAGACGCCGTCCCGGATCGCCTTCCGAATGCGCGTGACCAGCGGCTTCCGCACGTGGCCCAGCCCCGTGCCGGCCAGGACGATGCCCTGACTCCGCTCGGCCCAGGCGTCGAAGAGGTCCGGAGGCAGGTCCGGGTAGACGTGGAGCAGGGCGACCCGCTCCTCCATCTTGTTGTCCACCTTCACCGGCCCCTCGGCCCGGGGACGATGGCCGTCGTGCCAGGTGACCTCGCCGTCCCGGTGGACGCGCCCCAGCGGATCCTCGTTGTGGGTGCGGAAGGCGTCCCGTCGGCTGCTGTGCATCTTCCGGACCTTCGTCCCCCGATGGACGGTGCACGTCAGGTCCGAGGTCTCCTCGTGCATCACCGCCACCACCTCGCCGAGGTCGGCGTTGGAGAGGTGGGCCGCACACACGAGGTTCAGGAACGCGTCGCTGCTCGGGCGGTCGGAGGAGCGCTGCGAGCCGACGAGGACGACGGGACCCGTGAGGTCCGTGAGCATGAAGGACAACGCGGCCGCGGTGTACCCCAGGGTGTCGGTGCCGTGGGGGACCACCACGGCTCTGGCCCCACCGTTTAGGTCCTTCGCGGCCTCCCGGGCCAGCCGCCGCCAGTTTTTTCCGCCCATATCCTCGCTGAGAAGGCTGAACAGGACGCGGGCCTGGACATTGCAGATGTCGGCCAGTTCCGGGGCGTAGGAGGCCAGTTCCTCGGCGCTCAGCGCGGGATACACCGCCCCCGTGCGGTAGTCCACGTAGCTGGCAATGGTTCCGCCCGTTCCCAGGAAGGAGACGTTCGGCTTGTCAGGGTTCGCGGCGACTTGGCGTCGAGGGATGGGCCGCTCCCTACCCTTCGCGACTCGTTTCAGAGGGGTTCCCGGGGTGACCCGCAGTCCGACGTTGTAGCCGTTGGAGAGTTTGATTGTGAGGATATCGCTCTCGCTGAAGGAGTGGTGGGGCATGACAATCCCTTGGTACGTCTCGTCCTCAACGGTGACCTGTACCTCGTCCCCGACGTCCGCCTTCGCTCGCTCTAGGAGGACCGCGACTCGCTTCGGGTACTTCATCAGAGGCGAACTGCAACGTGTGGAAATACCCTTTGCGGACCCAGTACGTTTGCGTCAGCTGGGCGTCCAGGTAACACGTTTGCTCAGAAGATGTCACCCACGTTCGCGCGATCCGGTAGGCCGATGGACTCCCAGGTGCCCTTCCGCGATTCCTCGACCAATTCGATGTCCGTAACCCACTTGGCCCACTTGTAACCGTACTTCCCGGGGAAGGCGAGGCGGAGCGGGTAGCCCATCTCGGGGATCCCCTCGTCGTTGACCGCAAACGCCAGGAAGGCTT
>JAZFPV010000054.1:0-10502 GCA_036444795.1 Thermoplasmata archaeon | reverse complement strand
GAACGAATCTCTTTCAGCACCACGAGTACCCGAGTATTGTCTTGCTATGTTGAGAAGTCCCCGGTAGTTTCTCTTACTAAAGATTTTGATCAGACCTTCTCCTGTTCGAGAGAGTGTCCAAACAACCGCAAGTATGATGCTGAATGGACTGAAAGCAAGGAACAACATCACAGCAAGTGCAATGATGCCAACATGCTCTACGAGGGATAACACGATGCCCATTCTGAATTTTTCTGGATCATCGTTGATCTCTTGCAGTTTAGCATCTGAGTCCAAATCACTAATAGTCCAAGCCTCAGAACCAAATCTCAGACTTGCAACAAGTGCAATTACAATAAGAAACAGAAAGAGAAAGCCGGATACGAACACCTCGATACTCAAAGGGAATCCATACCTCCATCCAACCCGTCGAGTCTTAACTCTGCACCTTACGGATAGGCCTGTCCCGCTGTGAACTGGAATAGGAAGAGGAAGGTCGCCAAAGCCTGGAGGATGGGCAGCAGGAGGAGAAGGGCCCAGATCTTCGCCTGGGTGGGTCGCCGAAGGAAGGCGAGGTAGAGCACGACCTGGGCCGCTAGAAAGGGCCAGAGGGTGGCCAGGGCATTCGTCGCCGGACCGTCAAACGGGAACAGCCCCAGGGCGTTGCCGTACGCGAGAAGGAAGATGGCCCCGATGAGGAAGGCGAATCCCACCGCCAAGGCCCCCCGAACGCCAAGGGCCACCGCGGTAGTGCGAATCTCATACTGCCGATCGCTCTCGTAGTCCGAGGCGGTGGTCGGGACATAGACAGAAGCAATAAAGAGGGCGATGGAGGCCAGGTACCAGAGGGGGAACCCCTCGATGGGCTGGAGGAGGGCCCACCCCGCCAAGGGGGCGATGACTCCGAAACCGACGATGTTCACGAGAATGTCCATCCCAGGGACCCCTTTCCATCGAACGGCGGGGTGGGAGTACAGAACGGAGAAAAGGACCGCGAGGACCGTGAGGCCGAAGAAGGTGTAGGGGCCGAAGATCGTCGTCACGGGCTGTCCTCCTGTGTCGGTGTACACGATTAGGTTCTGGGAGATGTAGAAGGCCAAGAGGAGGCCGATCAGGGCGAAGCCCCAGGCCCCATAGAGAATGGTCTCGCGGTCCATCACGTCCTCGATAACACGGACGTACTGTTTCCGCGGGTTGACCTGGTCGGTTGTCCCCATGTCGTAGTATGTGTTCAGGAGCAGAGTGAACGTCCCCAGCAGTGGGCCGATGACGAGGAAGCCAAGGACGATTCCGAGCTGGTCCACGAAGAGATGCCGTCCCTCTGGGCCCAAAGGGTTCTGGGCCAGGACCCAGCCCACGTACATGGGGAAGATGGCCACGATCCAGAACTTCACCCCCCCCCAGGGAGACGATGAAACCCGTGAGGTCCTGGGGCGTGATGTGGACCTCCTTCCGCACCCGGACCTCGGCCACGTCGGCGGCAAGGGCGACCCGACGATAAAGGACCTCCCCCAGTCGTATCATCATATAGGGCAAGCCCCATCGCTCCTTGGGGTCTCCATGGACTACTTTGAGAACATCCTGGAGGCGGTGGGGCACACGCCGCTGGTCCGTTTGAATCGGGTGATGGATGGGGCGGAGCCGCTGGTGCTGGCGAAGCTCGAGAACGCCAACCCGGGAGGGAGCGTCAAAGATCGCATCGGCCTCGCGATGATCGAAGACGCTGAAGCGCAGGGGCGCCTTGAGCCAGGGGGCACGATCATCGAGCCGACCTCGGGAAACACGGGCGTCGGCCTTGCCATGGTGGCCGCGATCAAGGGGTACCGGTGCATCTTCACCATCCCGGACAAGATGGCGCAGGAGAAGGTCAACCTCCTCAAGGCCTACGGCGCCCGAGTGCTCGTCACCCCCACGGCGGTGCCGCCGGACCACCCAGAGAGCTACTACCAGGTGGCCGAGCGGCTCCACCAGGAGCGACCGAATTCCGTGGTCCCCAACCAGTATGCCAACCCCATGAATCCCGAGGCGCACTATCGCACGACGGGCCCGGAGATCTGGGAGCAGACGGAGGGCAGGGTCACCCACTTTGTGTGCGGCATGGGCACGGGCGGGACCATCAGCGGCGCCGGGAAGTACCTGAAGGAGCAGAACCCCGAGGTCAAGGTCATCGGGGTCGATCCGATGGGTTCGATCCTCGCGGACTACTTCTACACGAAGGAGACAGTCCCGGGTCACACCTACAAGGTGGAGGGGATCGGTGAGGACATGATTCCCAAGACGACCCACTTCGAGTACATCGACGAAATCGAAAAGGTGGATGACCGGGAATCCTTCCTGTACGCGCGTCGTTTGGCCCGCGAGGAGGGCATCCTCGTTGGGGGATCCGCGGGCACCGCGCTGGGGGCCGCCGTCCGCGTCGCCCGGCGGGCCTCGCCCGATGATGTGATCGTCGTCCTCTTTCCGGACACAGGTGAGCGCTACCTGAGCAAGGCCCACAGCGAGGAGTGGCTCAAGGAGAACGGCTTTCTGGAGGAGCAACCGCCCCTGCTGGACATCCTGGAGGCGAAGGACACCCGCATCCCCTCCTTGGTCGTCGTCGAGGCGGACGAGCCGGTCATGGCCGCCATCCAGCTCATGAGGCAGAACACGGTTTCCCAGCTTCCCGTTCTGGACGGAGGAAAGGTGGTCGGGAGCGTGCGGGAGGAGGCCCTGCTCGCACAGATGCTGGAACGAGGCGAGATGACGGAGGTTCCCGTCCGGGAGGTGATGGGAAAGCCCTTCCCGGTCGTCCACGCCGGGACCGACCTGGATGTGGTCTCGAAGCTCCTCCTTCGCGGAAGTCCCGCGGTCCTCCTCGGATCGGCGGACGATCCCCAGGGCATCGTGACCCGGATCGATGTGGTCGAATACCTCACCCGGAGGGCGGCCGCATGAGGATGGCAACCCGGGCCATCCACGCCGGCCAGAAGCCGGACCCCGTTACGGGCGCTGTGAACGTCCCCATCTTCATGACCTCCACGTACTCCCAGTCGAAGCAGGAGGAGTACGTCTACGGGCGGGGCCGCAATCCGACGCGAGAGGCGTTGGAGGAGAGTCTCGCGACGTTGGAGGAAGGCAAGTACGCCTTGGCCTTCGCTTCCGGTATGGCCGCGATTACGACCCTCACCACCCTGCTGAAGAAGGGCGATCACGTCGTGGTGGTGGACAACGTCTACGGCGGGACCTACCGCCTCTTCCGCCAGGTCATGGAGGACTTCGGCGTGAGCTTTGACTTCGTAGACATGACGGACCTGGGAAAAACGGAGGCGGCGATCCGGGACAACACCCGCATGCTATGGGCCGAGTCGCCCACGAATCCCTTGCTCAAGGTGGTAGATCTTCAGGCCCTGGGCGAGCTGGGCCGGGAACAGGACGTCCTCACCGTCGTGGACAGCACCTTCGCCTCGCCCTACCTGCAACAACCCCTGAAGCTCGGCATGGACGTCGTCATGCACAGCACCACGAAGTACCTGGCCGGTCACAGCGACATCCTCGGCGGAGCGATTGTGACCTCGCACGAGGAGGCCCACGAGCGGCTGCGGTTCTCCCAGAACGCGCTCGGGGCGATCCCCAGCCCCTTCGACTGCTTCCTTGTCTTACGTGGCATTCGGACCCTTCCCCTCCGGATGGACCGCCATTGCGCGAACGCCATGCTCCTGGCCCACTTCCTGCAGGAACGCAAGGAGGTTGAGTGGGTCGCCTATCCCGGACTCGAGGACCATCCGCAGTACGACGTCGCAAAGCGGCAGATGCGGGCTTTCGGCGGGATGGTGAGCTTCACCCTGGAGGGCGAAACAGAGGCGAAGAGGTTCTTGAAGGCCCTCCGACTCATCGTCCTCGGCGAATCCTTGGGTGGAATCGAGTCTCTCATCGAGCACCCGGCCTCGATGACCCACAAGAGTGTCCCGCGGGCGGAGCGGGAGGCCCAGGGGATTGGTGACGGCCTGATTCGATTCTCCGTCGGGTGCGAGGACGTGTCGGATCTGATCGAGGACCTGAATCGGGCCCTCAAGGCCGTGCCTGCCTAGCGCCTCTGGCTGCTCGGGATGGCCACGGCTCGCCTCGCCTGGACAAGAATAACGTCCCTGCAGTGCGTGCATCGGCGATAAACGATGCTCCCGCCGCTGCCCAGGTACTCCGTGGTCTCATGGAAACAGCGGATCCCAGGGTCCCGCTGAACCCCGTCCTCGCTCCCCTGGTCCCACTCCCGCCCTTCTCTCAGAATCGTTGCCTGCATTTCCGTCACCATCATAGGAGAGGCGCCCCGGGTGCATCGTCTTTGAGCCGGACCAGCGAGCCGGTGTACCCCGGGTCAAGCTTAACCCCCTCCCTCCACCTTCATCCCCCTGAGGTCAGTCGATGGAAGACGTTGCCGAGATGTACGCCGCCTCGTTTGAGGCGTTGCACGATTGTCCGGTCGGGAGGGCCTCCCTTAGGTTTCCCGACATCCGAATCATGGCATGGTGTGCGAGCAATCGGGACATCTTCCAGGTGACGGGCTCGTTGGAACAGCGGGAAGCCTTTTCGCAGTGGGTCGAGGAGGCTTCTGCGACCGGATACCGTTCCCAGCGAGACGGGAGCACTCTGATCATTACCGAGCGTTGCGCGTGCGCGGCGCCGCTCCCCTCCATCGGCGAGGCCGTCAAGGCGTCCGGGGTCTGGGACATCCCGCCTATCGTGTTTAGGAACGGCTGGGAGTCCTGGCGCGTCCTCGCGTGGAGCGAGGAGTCGCTCCGGGATTTGTTCCGACGGATTCGAGAGATCGGAGAAGTGCGGATTACGTCGTTACGCCCCATTGACAACGCGGGGCTGGAGCAGATGATGCTGGTGCCCGCCTCCGATCTCTTTGCGGGGGTCACGGACCGCCAGTTGTCCGCACTGATCATGGGGCTGGAGCACGGATACTACTCCATTCCGGCCGAGACTCGCATTGATCAGCTGGCGGAGGGTGCCGGGGTGTCGCCTTCGACGTTTGGCGAGCACCTTCAGAAGGCAGAGATCCGCATCTTTCGAAATCTTCGTCCGTACTTGCAGGCCTACGCCGGTCGACTTCCCGGGGAAGGGGTGCTCGCGGAGGTCCGACCCCCTTCCGTCCTCGTGTAGATTCTACGAGGCCTCCCCGGCCATGAGATACCCTCCGAGGGCGAGGGCCCAGGCCAAAACGGGGAGCACGATCATCCGCTCCATGCCCCCGATTCCCAGGCCTAGGTAGGTGCCCGGTATAAAGAGGCCAAGGGCGACCAGGCCCACCGCCCCCAGGATGATGGATATGTGGAGGAGCGGGGCACGCAAGAACCGAGCCACGTAGATGGCCGTCACGTTGGCGAAGAGGAAGGTGATCAGGGAGAACACGCCATGGATGCCCCCGAGTGCGTCCGTGGCTGGGAAGACACCCACCCCGATGGCGCCGATGCCCGTTAGTGCGAGGAGAATCAAGACGACGAGGCTCCCGAAGACGCCTCGGATGAAGTAGGCGGCGGCCAGGACGAAGATGCCCAGCAGGATGATGGAGCCGTTGAACCAAAGGGCTCCTTCCTGTACCCCGAGGGCACTAATGGTTTCGTTGGCGATGTCGTAACCGGGGGTCAGCACGGCCGCGATCATGAGGCCTGCCGTGAACTGTGCCGCTCCGAGAAAGACCAGAAGTCCCGCCAACTTGCGGACGTCGAAAGCCATGCCGCCGGATGCGTTGGTCCCGCTATAACGATGTCGCTAGCCCGCGGGCGAGCCTACGAACGTTAATTATTCGAGGACCTATCGATGGACGTCATGTCGCTTCAGGTCTTCAACACCCTTTCCCGCACCAAGGAGACGTTCGTCCCGTTTCGGGGCCCACGCGTCAACATGTTCGTTTGCGGGATCACCCCCTACGATTACACCCACGTGGGACACGCGCGGACGTACGTGGCCTTCGATGTCGTGGCTCGATACCTGCGTCACCGCGGCTTCAGCGTATTCTACGTCCAGAACGTCACCGACGTCGACGATCGAATCGTCACTCGATCCGCCGAAAGCGGCACCCCCTGGGACGAGCTGGGCACCCGGTTCATGGAGGACTATCTGGAGACCATGCGCCTCCTCCGTGTCACGAGCGTAAACCTCTACGCCCGGGCGACGGAGTACATCCCGGAGATCATCGAGCAGATCAGCGGGTTGGTTGAGAACGGCTTCGGCTACCAAGTGGATGGCGACGTGTTCTACGAGGTGGGCCGCTACCCCTCCTGGGGCCAACTCTCTCGGGTCAAGCAGGAGAAACTCCGCCCTGGGGCCCGAGTGGAAGTGGACAAACGGAAGCGCGACCCGCGGGACTTTGCCCTCTGGAAGGCGGAGAAGCCTGGCGAGCCCACGTGGGACAGCCCATGGGGCCCGGGGCGCCCAGGATGGCACATCGAGGACACGGCCATTACCATCGCACACTTCGGGCCCCAGTACGACATCCATGGGGCCGCGACTGACCTCATCTTCCCCCACCATGAGGCGGAGATCGCCCAGGCCGAGGCGTTTACCGGCGTCACCCCCTTCGTCAAGTACTGGATGCACGGGGGCTTCGTCGTCACGAAGGGGGAGCGGATGGGGAAGTCCCTCGGCAACACCGTTCCCGTACGGGCCGCCTTGGACCGGGTGAATCCGGAAGTGCTACGCTTCTTCCTCGTGAATACGCAGTACCGGGGCCCCATCGACTTCACCTTCGACGCACTGGACGAGGCCCAGAGCGCGTACGCCCGCCTCACCGAGGCCCTGGGACGGGCCCGGAACGAGATCGCGGACGCCCCCAAGGGGAAGGCCAAGGGGGACTCGGATCTGCGGAAGGCCCTGAAGCGGGCCGCCGAGGCGTTCCGCCGGGCGATGGATGACGACTTCAACACGCGGGAGGCCTTGGGTGCTCTCTTCCAGCTGACCTCCGCGTTCAATGCCGCGGTCGAAGAGGGCCTCAGCCGCCAGACGTTGCAGTCCTATCTGGACGCCTTCGACCTCTATGGCCGCATCCTGGGGCTCTTCCGCACGCCTGCCTCCGCGTCTTCCGAGATGCTGGAGGGCCTTATGCGTCTCTTCGTGGGCTTGAGGGAGGAGGCACGGGAGAAGGGGGACTTCGAGACCTCCGACCGGCTTCGGAAGGGTCTCGGCGATCTGGGAATCGAACTTCAGGATACGTCGAAGGGCCCCCGATGGCGTTTGACGTAATGCCCACGACGAACCTCAAAGGACGCCGCAATCGGGGTCGTTTTTGGGCCAAAAAAGGAGGTGTGCCAGTCACCTCATTATCATTAAATAGACTGAGCCCATAACCCTTAATCCCAAGGGATGGGATGTATTGAGCAGTACTAGTGCTCCAGCGCAGTCTTTGAGTGGAACGATGCCTGAGGAGTTATCATACGACTCTGCCAAAATCCAGATACTGGAAGGTCTCCAGGCCGTCCGCAAACGGCCGGCCATGTACATCGGCAGCGTGGACCAGCGCGGGATGCAGCACCTGGTCTACGAGGTCGTCGACAACAGCATCGACGAGGCCATGGCGGGGTTCGCCTCGGACATCCACGTTACGGTTTCGAAGGACAACGTCGTGACCGTGGAGGACGACGGCCGGGGCATCCCCGTAGACCCCCACCCCAAGTACGGGATCACAGGGGTCGAGATTGTTTTCAGTACCCTCCACTCGGGTGGGAAGTTCGACCAGAAGGTGTACAAGGTATCCGGTGGCCTGCACGGGGTGGGTCTCGCCGTGGTGGCCGCCCTTTCGGCGTGGATCAAGGTCTGGGTCCGGCGGGGCGGGAAAGAGTACTACATGCGTTTCAAGCGGGGCGGCTTGCCCGCGACCCAGCTCCGGGTATTGAAGAAGAGTGAGGGGCGTGGGACCACCGTTTCGTTCAAGCCTGACCCACAGATTTTCGGCGACACCGCCTTCGACAACGACATCCTGCTGGCCCGGATGCGGGAGTATGCCTTCCTGAACAAGGGCACTCGCATTACCCTCGACATTGAGGACGGCCCCAAGGAGGAGTTCCGATTCAAGGGCGGGCTGGTGGAGTTCGCCCAGTGGATCAATCGGTCGAAAAACCCCCTGCATCCCACGCCCATTTACGTGGAAGGCCAGAAGAACGGCCTGATGATGGAGCTGGCCCTCCAATACACGGACGGGTATGCCCAGTCCATCCACAGCTATGCGAACAACATCGCGACCGTCGAAGGGGGCACGCACCTGGTCGGGTTCAAGGCGGCCCTGACCCGTGTCATGAACGACTTCCTTCGGCGCAACGGCTCTGCCAAAGAGAAGGATATCAGCCTCCAAGGGGAGGACGTTCGGGAGGGGTTGGCGGCGATCCTCAGTGTCAAACTCCCCGAGCCCCAGTTCGAGGGTCAGACCAAGACGAAGCTGGGAAACAGCGAGGTCAAGGGCGCGGTGGAGTCGCTGATCTTCGCGAAGCTCTCCGAGTACCTGCTGGAGCACCCGCGCGAGGCGGAGACCATCTTGAAGAAGGCCATCCTGGCCTACGAGGCGCGAGAGGCCGCTCGGAAGGCGCGCGAGCTCACACGGCGTAAGGGGTTCCTGGAGGGTTCCTCGCTCCCCGGCAAGCTTGCCGACTGTCAGGAAAAGGACCCGGCCAAGAGCGAGCTCTTCATCGTCGAGGGGCCCAGCGCGGGAGGGTCCGCCAAGCAGGCCCGGGATCGGGCCTTCATGGCCATCCTACCCCTGCGAGGCAAGATCCTGAACGTCGAGAAGGCACGGCTGGACAAGGTTCTGAAGAGCGAGGAGATCGTCACGCTCATTGCAGCCATCGGGACGGGATTCGGAGATGAGTTCGACCTGAACAAGACCCGCTACCACAAGATCATCCTCATGACCGATTCCGACGTGGACGGGTCCCACATCCGCACCCTCCTGCTGACCCTCTTGTTCCGGTACTTACGCCCCCTCATCGAGGCGGGGTTCGTGTACATCGCCCAGCCGCCCCTCTACCGGTTGAAGAAGGGGAAGACCCTCGAATACGTATTCACGGAACGCCAGAAGGTCGGCGCCCTCAAGCGCCTAGGCTCGCGCGGCCTCACCGTCCAGCGGTTCAAGGGACTGGGCGAGATGAACCCCGAAGAGCTCTGGGAGACCACCATGAATCCCGAGACGCGAGTCCTCAAACAGGTCACCATCGAGGACGCCGTCGTGGCCGACGACATCTTCACGATCCTCATGGGGGAAGCTGTCCAGCCGCGCCGGGAGTTTATCGAGGCCCACGCGCAGAAGGTTCTGAATCTGGACGTCTGAGGTCTCTCCATGCCTGCCGCCCAATCGACCGTGAGCTATCGCCCCATCGAGCAGGAGATGGAACAATCGTACATCGATTACGCCATGAGCGTGATCGTCGGCCGGGCCCTGCCCGACGTGCGGGACGGGCTCAAACCCGTCCAGCGTCGCATTCTCTACGCCATGGGCCAGATGGGCCTCCGCTCGAGCCGACCCCATCGCAAGGCGGCCCGGGTGGTCGGAGAGGTCCTCGGTCGCTTGCATCCCCACGGGGAGGGGGCCGTCTACGATGCCCTGGTGCGCATGGCCCAGGACTTCAGCCTCCGTTACCCCCTCATCGACGGCCAGGGTAACTTCGGCTCCACGGATGGAGATCCGCCCGCGGCGATGCGGTATTGCGTGACGGGAGAGACCCGGATTGCGACTCCGACGGGAACGATCCGAGTCGACTCGATCGTCCCCGATGCGAGTGCGGGGTCCGACAACCCGATCGATCTCGAGATTCTCGGCCGGCGGAGTCGTCCCGTCCGGGCGTCGATGCTCTTTCACTCCGGTGATCACCCGACACTCCGGATCCGCACCCGGAAAGGATACGAGCTCACCGGTTCGCGGAACCACCCAGTTCTTTGTCTGGCGAACGTGGTCGGTATCCCGATCCCGCAGTGGAAAACCCTCGCAGAGATTCGTCCGGGGGATCGGGTTTTCATCCACCGGTCATCACACTCCGCGGACGAGATGGGTACCGAGTCCGAGCGCTTACTCGCTCTTCTCCTTGGCGCTTTCGTGGCTGAGGGGTGGGTAGGGGAGGAGCGAGCTGGCTTCAACAACACCGATCGGGGGTTCTTCGAGGCGGTTCTCAATGCCTACGACGTGATCGTGGGCGGTCCGCGCTACGTGTACAGACGCACGCTCAAGTCAGGCAACACAATTTTCGAGCTGGACGTGCAGAACCTCACTGCGCTACGAGAGAGTCCTGTTGCGGAGCTAATTGGCAGAAAGAGCGCGGAGAAGGTGGTCCCAGAGAGCATTTGGCGCTCTGGCGCGGCCGTCAAGCGCACCTTCTTACAGTCACTCTTTACCGGCGACGGATCGTCCTCCTTGCTACCGAGAAACACAATTCAGGTTTCCTATTCTACAACCAGCGAGCGTCTTGCGCACGACGTACAGCTGCTCCTTCTTCAGTTTGGTGTTGTCACCCGCCTGAGCAGATCCCAGAGAAGGGAAGTGAAGGTCGTGATCACGAACCGCC
>JAZFPV010000053.1:0-3607 GCA_036444795.1 Thermoplasmata archaeon | reverse complement strand
TGGGAGCGCCAGGGGTACGCGAGTTCTTCGCACGTGGACACGACGTTGGCCCCCGCCTGGAAGGCCGCGGCGAGCTGGGGATGGGCTTCCCAGATGTACGAGGTGGCGGCATGAAGGACGACATTCGCCTCCCCCTTTTGGACCGCGGAGGGGATGTCAGGTGCCACGTTGAGGCCCAGGCTCTCTTCCGCCCCCACGACCTCCCCCACATCCCGGCCGACCTTCGCGGGATCGATGTCCACCCCACCCACGACCTCGTAGCCCCGTCGGAGACATTCCCGGGCGAGGGCGGCTCCGATCGGTCCCAGGCCGAAGAGGAGGACCCGGGGGGTCTCGCTCACGCCTTCGCCCCCGCCATGGCCCCCGCAACCAACGCGAGGGCATCGAGGAAGCCCCGGACGTCGGATTCAGAGTGCACGAAGGAAAGACACCCCCCGCCATGCATCGTGTGGACGCCCTCGTTGAGCATGCGGACCTTGAACTCCTCCCCCCCTCGACGGGGGTCCGTGTATCGATGCACGTCCTCCGCGCTGCGGATGGCCTCCGTGTCCTCCTTGAGGAAGTGAATCTGGAAGAGGGACTCGACGCCCGTGACGATGGCGGACACGCCTTGGACGCCGAGGACCTCCCGGGCCTGCTCTCGAAGGGCCTTCCCCATCCGGCCGATCTTCTCGTACTCGTCCCGGTGCGTCTCCAGATGCTCCAGGGTCGCCAATCCGGCGCGCATCGTCATGGGATTGCTTGAGAACGTTCCTCCGCCCACGGCCACGCCCACGCCGTCTCGTTTCGGACCCAGGACGCTGGTCCAGGCCATGACCTCCTCCTTCCCCGCGACCGCCCCTAAGGGCAGGCCGCCGCCCAGGATCTTCCCCAACGTCACGAGGTCCGGCGTTACGCCATAGAAGCCTTGCGCCCCGCCCAGCCCCAGACGGAACCCCGTGATGATCTCGTCGAAGATGAGGAGCGCATCCCTCGCCTCGGTCTCCTCGCGCAGGGCCTCCAGGAAGCCGGGCTCTGGGGGAATGCCGCCGCCCGCACCCAGGACGGGCTCGACGATGACCGCAGCCAGGTCCTTCGTCCCCCGAATCGCCTCCGTGGCCCCCTCCGTGTCGTTGAATGAGAAGGTGCCGATACCTCTGCCGATGTCCGGGGGCAATCCCAGGGACTCCGGTCCGTCGAAGGGGGGGTGGACCGCCGCGAGAAGGTCGGTGGAGTAGCCGTGCCACCCGCCGGTGGCCTTCAGGACCTGGTTCTTGCCTGTATATCCTCGCGCGGTCCGCACGGCGTACATCGTCGCCTCCGCCCCGGTGACGCAGAACCGCACCCCCTCGGCGCAGGGAACGTGGCGCTTCACCTGCTCCGCCAGCCGCACGGCCAGGGGGTTCACGATTCCCCATTGGAGGCCGTGGTCCAGCTGCGCCCGCAGCGCCTCCATCACGGGAGGCGGGGTGTGTCCCAGGATGAGAGCGTAGTGCCCCATCCAGTAGTCGACGTACTCGTTGCCCTCCACGTCCCGCAGCCGGTTCCCGGAGGCCCATTCCACGAAAAGCGGGTACGGCGGGAAGAAGCGGAGGTTGTGAGACACCCCGCCAGGCATCGCCGCCGAGGCCCGTTCAAAGAGCTCCTGCGATCGGGGGTGACGAAGGGCGTACTCTTCTTGGAAGTCGGACAAACGGACGCCTCCGGCGAGGCGCAGAGCCGCCGGACGCGCTTATACCTTCCCGGCGGGCCGGGGAAACCTTAAGCGAAGGAACCGGGTCCTCGGGCCGTGGCGGAGGGACTCGTCCCCACGACGCCCATGGCGTTCGACGAACGGACGACCCTCATGGATGTCCACATGTTTGGAACGCCCCACTTCGGGGGCATCTACCTCATCGACGAGGACCGTCCCACCCTCATCGAGACGGGAACCTCGGATTCGAAAGCGGCGATTCTCCGCGCGTTGGACCAACTTCACGTGGATCCCGCGACCATCGAGAACGTCATCGTCACCCATATCCACCTGGACCACGCCGGAGGGGCCGGGTTCCTCCTGGACCAACTCCCCCGGGCTCGGGTGTACGTCCACGAGCTGGGGTTCCCGCACCTGGCCGACCCAAGCCGGCTGTTGGCAAGCGCCGCGAAAGCCCTGGGAGATGCCTTCGCGGGCTACGGAACGCTTCGTCCCATTCCCGAAGAGCGGATGGTGCCCGTGCGGGGCGGCGAAGTCCTGGACCTCGGAGGTCGGGAGTTGGAAATCGTCTACAGCCCCGGTCATGCCCGCCATCATGTCTGCATCCTCGATCGGTCGACGCGAGCGCTCTACACGGGCGACTCCTCGGGCATCTACTTCCCCGTGGACGGTAGGATCATCCCTACCTCCCCCTTCCCCGAGTTCGATCTGCCCACGGCCTTGGAGACGATGGAGCGGTTGGAGGCCCTTCGCCCGGAAGCGCTCCTGTACAGCCACTTCGGACCGTACGAGGATGCCGGTGGCATGCTGCGGGATCAGCGGCGGGAGTACGAACGTTGGGGGGCGAAAGCGGCCAAGCTCTTCGGGGAGATGGATGTCTGGCAGGCCGCGGAGACCCTGTATGAGGAGTGGTTTGCGGACGTGACCGAGTTCTCCCGTGTCTTCGTGGAGCGAATCATCCTCACGAACCTCCTTGGCTTCCAGCGGTACTTCGAGCGGACGCAAGACGATGCTTCCCGATCCGGTTAGGCAAGTCGCCGAAGAGATTGCCGGCGACAGGACCCTCGGCGCATTCCCCTTGGCCCTCCGCGTCCTCGAGGCCTACGACCTGATTTCGGAACCGATGGAGAAGACCGAGACCGCGGATGAGCTCCACCGTGCCATGACCGAGGCCCAACCTTGGATGGTCGCCGTCCGAAACGCATCGCTCCTAGGCCGGCAACTGGTCGTGGAGGGCCGAAGCCTCGGAATCGAACGTCTCCGCGAACAACTCATCCGGGCTCGTGAGAAGGTCGCCCGAGGCGCGATTGAGGCGCTGCAGGGGGCGAAGACCGTGGTCACCCTCAGTTACAGCTCCGATGTCTTTGCTGCGCTTACGCACCGGGAGGCGTCCGACAGTCTCCGGGTCTACGTCTGCGAGTCTCGGCCTCTCCAGGAAGGCATCTCGATGGCCTCGGACCTCCGTCGAGACGGCGTCGATGCGGTCGTAGTGGCCGATGCGGCCGGACCCACGCTCGTCGGCCGAGCCGATGCGGTCGTGTGCGGGGCCGACTCCCTGCTCCGCGGTGGCGGCCTAGTGAACAAAATTGGGACCTTGTCCCTTGCCCTGGCCTGTCGCGAATACCACGTACCGTTCCTCCCCCTACTGGAAGTCCTCAAACTGGAGTTGGAGGGGCAGGAGATCCAATGGGAGGAGGAGCGGCGGGACCCCGAGGAGCTGAGCACGCAGGTGGAGGCCTTCAACTTCTACTTCGAAAGGGTGGTCCCAACCCTCCTCGACAAGGTCGTGACCGACACGGGGACGGAGCGCCTGGTGAACCTTCTCGAGCGGTTCCGGACCCCGGAGGACCTGGCGAGGTTCTACCTGAAGTAAGTCTAGAATTGGCGTAATCCATCGGAGGGACTTCTTCGGCTATCAAAGGGCTTCGCCTTGAG
>JAZFPV010000052.1:0-3576 GCA_036444795.1 Thermoplasmata archaeon | reverse complement strand
ACCATGCCAAGGGGGTCCAGGGCTAAGCCCATGGGTTCGATTAGCGCCCCCACGGCTAGGAGGACGATCCCCACGATGCCGGCGCTCAGGACGGCCCAGCCTCCCATGTTCATGCGGAACCCCCCCTCGTGGGGTTGTAGATAAGGCCCAGGTTGACTCCGTAGATCGTATGCCACAGGAGGTTGGTGACCACGGCTTCGTAGCCGACGCCCCCGAAACTCGTAAGGAAGGGTCCCACGGGGATTCCGATGGCCCCGACCACAAGGGGCATCCACACGGCAGAGCTGATGAGCCAGAGGGACCATCCCCAGATGAGGCCCTTGGCGAGGTTAACGGTCGGGGTGAGAGGGCCGAGGGCCGCGACCCACTTTCCCATCACCGCATGAATCAGAAGTACGAATATCAGACCCCATAGGATCCCGTTGATATAGTGAATGACCCCGCCGATGACGAATGTCACGTCCGCGGCCTGCATGAAGCCAAGCACCAGCCACCCATTGATCGTATTGAAGTCGAATTGCGGCAGTCGAACGGCCCCGAACCAGAGGCCCGCCATCGTCGCGATATGGGTCGCGATGAACGCGGCAATGATTCCGCTCACCAGAGGACTTTTCCCTACAAGGTACTTGGTTTTGGAACCGGTAGCTGATACCTCCATCTTACTCCCCCTGGCGCGGGAATGGCAAAGGCTTATTTAGCATTTGCTCACCCCGTCCCGCCCTTGAACGAACACCCCGCAATGTCTTTACCGCCGCGGACCTGTCGAGCAATTATGGCCGATGCCCTCCAGTATGGCCTCTTTCTCGGGGGCGAGTTTGTCCCTTCTCGTACGAAGAACACGTTCCCCGTCCGTAACCCCCACGATGACCGAGTCCTGGCCGAGGTTGCGGAGGCCGGGGAGGAAGATGTCGAGGCGGCGGTGGACGCAGCGCGGCAGGCCTTTGACGGGGCCTGGGGGGACCTCACGGCGAAGGAACGAGGAAAGCTCCTCTTTCGACTTGCCCAACGTATCGAGGCAAGCGCCGAGCACCTAGCCCGCTTGGAGGCCCTGAACACGGGCCACCCCATCCGAGACGTCCGACGCTTCGATCTGGTCCGGACGGTAGACTGGTTCGAGTACTTCGCTGGGATGGCGACGAAAGTCCAGGGAGACGTGATTCCCAGCTCGTTCAAGGGAGTCCTGAATTACACGCTTCGAGAACCCCTGGGGGTCGTGGGTCAGATCGTCCCCTGGAATTTTCCCCTGATGTTCGTGGCCTGGAACATCGCCCCGGCCTTGGCAGCGGGGAACACGGTGATCCTCAAGCCCGCGGAGTACACCCCCATCAGCGCCCTGGAGGTGGCGGACCTCGTTCAGAAGACGGGATTCCCGGCCGGAGCGGTGAACATCCTTCCTGGCAAGGGCTCCGTGGCCGGCGCCGCCCTGGCGGCTCACAAGGACGTGGACAAGATCTGCTTCACCGGATCCGTGGAGGTGGGGCAGCAGATCCTCCGAGCGGCCGCCGGCAACCTCAAGAAGCCCCTCTTGGAGCTCGGGGGAAAGGGCCCTAACCTGATCTTCGAGGACGCGGACCTAGATAAGGCCGTCCAGGGGTCACTTTTTGCCGCCTTCCACAACCAGGGGCAGGCTTGCATCGCCGGCTCCCGTCTCTATGTGCATGAGGCCGTCTGGGACCGTTTCACATCCGCCCTGCTGGAGAGGATGCGCTCCCTCCGCATCGGAGATCCACTCGATGAGGCCACCGAGATGGGTCCCCTCACCTCCAGGGAGCATCAGGACCGGGTCCTCGAGTACGTGGACGTGGCCAAGGAGGAAGGGGGCACCATACTCTACGGGGGCGGCCGGCCCAAGGACCCCGAACTGGCGAAGGGCTACTACGTGCTCCCCACGCTCGTCCGGGCCGACGACCCGCATATGCGCATCTGCCAGGAGGAGGTCTTCGGTCCTTTCACTACCATCACACCCTTCGCCAAGGAGGAGGAGGCTGTGGCCATGGCCAATGACGTTCCCTTCGGCCTTGGCGCCGGCCTGTGGACCCGGGACCTCGGGAGGGCCCACCGCGTGGCGCAGGACCTGCAGGCGGGGATGGTCTGGATCAACTCCTACAAGCTGGTGGACCCCGCCTCTCCCTTTGGGGGTTACAAGATGAGCGGCATAGGGCGGGAGATGGGCTTCGAGACGATGCGAGAGTACACCCAACTGAAGAACGTCTGGGTGGGCTACGACTTCGAGCCCTGGCCCTGGCCCTAACGGCCGCCCTCGTCTCCCCCGGCGTCCGTTTCGATGGGCGCATCTTCCGGCGAGAGGACGACGCCTTGCTCGCGGAGTTCCGCCCTATGCCCCCTCCCGGGACAGATCGAGGACGCAGATGCCCGCAAATGGACCCATGGGCGCGTCCAATCCCTGCCGACGGATAAAGGCCGTCGCGCCGCCGCTGGAGCTCGCTCAGCCGAAGGGTTGGCCTCTCGTTTCGGGGCCCCACACGGCGGCAATAACGCCCCCGATGAGCATCAGGACGGCCACCGACGTAAGAGGCAAGACGACCCCCCCACCGGAGACGAGAAGGACAGCGAAGACCAGGGGCGCAAGAATCGCGGTGACCTTCCCGACCCCTTCGGCTACCCCGAAGCCTGTGGCGCGGTATTGCGTGGGGAACAGTTCGGAGGTGTAGGGGTAGACGGCCCCCCAGGCGCCGAGGTTGAAGAAGCTCACGAAGATCAGCCCGAGGATGAGGGTATAGAAATCCCCCGCGGTCGCGAAGATGAAGCCGCTGATCCCGCCGAGGGTGAGGAAGAGGGCGAGGGTCCGCTTGCGTCCCCATCGATCCACGAGGATCATGGACGCAAAGTACCCGGGGAACTGCGCCAGGGCGGACACGATGAGGAAGTACGCCAGGATGTCCGGGTTAGAGAAGTCGATCACCCCGAACGCGGCCAGAACGGGCGGGAGCCAGAGGAAGAGGCCGTAGTAGCTAAAGTTAAGGGCGATCCAAACGCCGATGGTGACCGCGGTCCGGCGCAGCAGCTTGCCCTGAAACATGGCCCGGACGGGGGCCCGGGGCAAGGCCGGCTCCGCCCGCAGGTCGCTGGCGCTCACGCTGGCCCCGGACTGCCGTAGGACCTCCGCCGCCTCCTCCAATCGGCCCTGGCGGGCGAGGTAGTACGGGCTCTCGGGCACCCGACGGCGGAAGACGTACGCGATGAAAGCGGGAAAGGCCGCGGCCAGGAAGAGGAGGCGCCAGGCCCCATCGAGCTGGATGATGAAGAGGTACCAGAAGCCGACGGCCAGCAGGAACCCCACGGGCCAGAAGAAGTCGAGGAGGACCATGTAGCGGCCTCGGCTCTGTGGCGGGAGGAACTCCGAAAGGAGGGGCGGGTCGATGACGAGCATGCCGCCCAGGCCGATGCCGGCCAGAAGTCGGAAGGCGAAAAGGCTCTCCGGGTTGAAGGAAAGGGCGGTCACCGCGGTGAAGATGGAGTAGACGATGACGCTAATCTGGAACAGATTCCGGCGTCCGAGTCGGTCGGACGCTCTTCCCAGTGAGATGCTTCCCAGGAACGACCCCACGAGGGTAG
>JAZFPV010000051.1:0-4219 GCA_036444795.1 Thermoplasmata archaeon | reverse complement strand
GTCTTCATCCGCTTCTCAAAGACGCCAAACGTCACGGGCATCCACTCCTTGCCTAGCTCGAGCATCTGTCCCACCAGGTCGCGAATCTCCCACTGGGCGTCCCCGAAGCTCCGGATGGCGATGATGTGCATGAGGCTCCGGGCGTTTACCGTCATGGTCCCGTTCACGGGCGTCGCGAGGGGGAATAGGTAGCGTGCGTCCTCCCTCGGAACCCCCCCGTCGACGAGCGTCTTGTAGGCCTCAATCATCCGGGCGAAGACCCCCTCGATGAGCTTCTCACGCTCCGAGGGGGACAGGGTAATTTCGTGGCGTCCTCCCTCCCTCGACACCACCGCCTCTTCTCGGTAGCTCGGGGGCCAGACGAAATCCTGGGGCGTGAGGGTTCGGAGGCTCACATACCGGCCGCTCTGAATGTCGAAGCTGGCGAGGCGATGTCGCGTCAGTTGGGCGAGGGTGACCCGGCTCATGCCCTCGATTCCGAAGGTGATCGTGGGGTGCTCAAAGGGTCCCCAATGCCCGGCGCTGATGAGCTGCCTCAGGAAGTTCCGGATCTTCTCCTCGATGTCCGCGCCCTTGATGGGCCCCATGACTTCCTCAAAGCTCTCGCTCCAGGGGGCCTCTCTCATGTAATCCCCCCGCGCCGCCCGGCACACGAGGCGTTCGGCGTCGGCCGTAGCTGCGATCTGGCGAACTTTCACCATTGAAGTTCCTCCCACGCTGAGTGTGTTCTCGCGCAATTCGGGAAGGAGCCTTTCGCTAGTTAAAGAACGCGGGGAGGGGAGGCCGAGTTCTTCCCAGGCCGCATGTTTGATAACCCCGGACCCTGTGGCTTCTGAGGCGGAGGGCGGAGTCTTTGGGGGGAAAAACCCAGGCCTTTGTGACCTTGGACCAATTGGGGTCCTCCCTCGAAGGGGTCGATCGTCTCCTCTCTCATCGCCGTCGGCATCGGCTCGCCGAGGCCATACTGTCGGATGTCTTCGCGGCCGTCCGTGACTCGCGCCTCGTCGACGAGACCGTGCTCGTGACCCAGGATCCCGCTGCCTCGGCCCTCGGACAGAAAGCGGGAATCCCGATCCGCCCCTTCCCCGTGCGGCACGCCGTCAAGGCCCTCGATGGAGAGTCGGCGAGGGTCGTTGCCTTCCTCCGCGGTGATTTGGCGCTCCTGGAGGCACAGGATCTCGCCTTCCTGTTCGGACGCGTGGTGCATGGGGCGCGCCTCCTGCTCGTCCCCACCGCCGGGTCCCAAGGCCTAAGTCTGGTGATGGGCTCGGGAGAGGATGCCCTCATCGGAGACTTCGAGGGGGGCACCCTAGCCCAGTGGGAGGAGGCAGCCGAACAGCGTGGACTCAGAACCGAGATCTACGCTGTCCCAGCCGGCATGCGGCCCTCGAGCCGAATGGATCTTCTCGAGGTGTACACGGCGGCCCGCCCATCTCGGGCCAAGGGACTGTTGAAGGACTGGCGCATCGGACAGAAGCTAAGGAGACTGGAAGGGGGAGAAGGGTGAGACGCGTACAGGTGTTCGGTGTGGAGAACATCCCGGAGGTGCGGGAGGGCGACAGTCTAGTCGCCCTGATTCGGGAAGGCATCCGAAGCTCGGACCTGGATCTTCGGGATGGAGATATCGTGGTCGTGAGCCAGAAGATCGTTTCCAAGGCCGAAGGACAGACATTTCGCCCGGCGGACCTGCCCCCCACCTCCGTGGCCCGGGCCCTCGCCGAGGGGCGACCCAAGTCCGCGGAACAGGTGGAACTCGTTCTCCGGGAGGCGGCCCGCCTTGTCCGCATGGACCTACAGCGTGGGATCCTCATCGCCGAGACTCGACACGGCTTCGTCTGCGCCAATGCGGGTGTGGACCGGTCCAACGTCGGCGCGGGGGAGGTCTATTCGGCCCTTCCCCGAGACCCCGATGCCTCGGCCCGTCGCCTCCGGGCGGGGCTGCAAGACGCCTTCTCGGTTCAGATCGGCGTGATCGTAAGTGATAGCTTTGGGCGGCCTTGGCGCCAGGGATCGACCGACGTGGCGATCGGCGTGGCCGGTCTCTCGCCGTTGAAGGACTACCGGGGGCGCCGGGACCGGCACGGGTACGAACTACAGAGCACGGTGGTCGCCCTTGCGGATGAGGTGGCGGCCGCGGCTGACTTAGCCAAGGGAAAGTTGGATGACGTTCCTGTTGCCATCGTTCGCGGTGTGGACTTTCGCCAGGCGAAAGGTTCCATCGGCGAGGTCCTTCGTCCGACGGCCGAAGACCTCTTTCGCTAGGATCCCTCGGGCTTGGCGGAGGCCCGCCAGCGGTGAACCCTTCGGGGGTCGATCCGAATGAGGGGCCAGGCCGCGTCCTCGAGGCCTGCCTCTCGATACTGCGAGTATTTCGCCAGCAGGAGTCGGAAGGCCCGGCTTCGCTCTGCCCCGTCCTCCACCAGCGAGGCCTCCCCGTGAATCAGGAGGTAGCGCAGGCGTTTCCAGTCTTCCTGGTACTCGTCGAGAAGCAGGGCGACCTTCGCATTCCCCTGGATGTTCCGAATGCGATGTAGCCGTTCAGGCGGAACCCGCTTCGGTTTTTGATCCAAGGCCGTGTAAAACCGCTCCCCGTCAAAGACGAAACAAACAGGCACCACATGGGGCTCCGCCTCCGAGCCGACGGTCGCCAGGTGGGCCACGCGCTGGAGGTCAATGAAAGCCGTATCCGAGTCCGTCCACCTCACGCGAGCGGACGCTCCCCCATCGGCCTCCCCGCGATCATGACGATTCCTGAGACGACCATGAGGCCCCCCAGCCCGAACATTGCCACGGCTGAGACGGTGGCCATCTGCATTGCAAAGAGGTTCGTGCCCAGCATCAGCCACCCCACGAGGACCATGAGACCTCCATAGAGGAGCATGAGACCGCCCTGAGGACGAGCGGCGACTCCGACGCCGACGAGGAGAAGGATTCCGTTGACGAGGACGACGCCGCTGAAGCCGAGGAGGAGCAGTGCAGGAAGGGAGGCCGCAGGCATCATCGGGTCCATGGGCATATCCATTCCAGCGGATGGGAAGGAAAGGAGGGCCGCGGCGATTCCCACGGCGCCGCTGGTCACAGCCAGCGCCCCGGCCAGGGGCATCCTGCGGCCGCGCACGTGGCGTTCTCTCCGGGAACGTATTTATGACTTCCCCTCATGGACGGAGACGCGGAGGAGGACGTCTGGCCCGTGATTCGGCCACGCGATGGAGTCAGCGAGGACCTTGGTCGTTGAACTCCAAGGACGTCGCCGGAATGGCCGCTCTGGCGGCCATGGCTTCCTTCCTCGAGATCATTCCCTTCGACCTCCGGGTTCCGTTCCCTCTGCTCACCTTTCTGACCTTTGACCCGACGGGGATTCCCATCGCCGTGGCCGCCGTCCTCTACGGGCCCCTGGGCGCCTTCGTCACCGCCGGAATCGCGGGGATCACGATCGCCACGCGGAATCCGATCTCGGCTGCTTTCAAGACGACGGCGGAGATGTCCACTGCGGTTCCGCTGGCGTTGACGCTGTGGGGTCTACGAGGAAGGAAGAAGGAGGCCCTCCTGGGGACGTGGGCCCTCCTCGGCGTCGCGGGAGCGGTTGCCATTGTGTCCCGCGTGGCCGTGATGACCGGCTTCAACCTCGTGTTCCTCCCCCTGCTGTTGGGCATACCGGAGGCCGTCGTTTTGGGGCTCCTCTTGCCGATCGCCATCTTCAACGCCGCCCAAGGCGTCATCAATGTGGTTCCGGCCTACCTGATCGTGCGAGGCTTGCCGCCCGACCTCAGACCGTCCTGGCTCTCGCGGCGCACGGGGTGAGACGGGATGTCGGCAGCTATCGAAGTGCGGGGGTTCAGCTTTCGGTACCGGGGGTCCTCAACCCCTGCCTTGCGTAACGTCCACCTTGAGGCCGAGGAAGGGGACGTGATTCTCGTCACCGGGCCGACGGGGTCCGGCAAATCGACCCTCCTCCGGGCCCTCAACGGCCTCATCCCGGACTTCTACGAAGGGGAAGCCCAGGGGTCGGTGCGGGTGGCAGGACGGGACGTTCTCTCACTCCGCCCGAATCGCGTAGCGACCTTCGTGGGAAGTGTCTTCCAATCGCCGGAGGACCAGATCATCTCACGAACGGTGCGGCGCGATGTGGCCTTCGGGTTAGAGAACCTGGGCTGGGAGAAGGGCGCCATCGCGCAAAGAGTAGGCCAAGCTCTCGAGGCCGTGGGAATGGGCGGGCTCG
>JAZFPV010000050.1:0-2577 GCA_036444795.1 Thermoplasmata archaeon | reverse complement strand
GGGCGGCTGGCACGATGCGGGCCCCATCGATCGGTCCGAGCACGAGCTCGCCCCCTGGGAACAAGAGGTCCGTGCCCTCTATCGCGTATTGAAGAATGCGAGGGGCCTCGTGACCACGGATGAACTGCGTCGCGGCATCGAAGGCCTGAGTCAAGAGGAGTACGAGACATTGGGCTATTTCGAGCGCTGGGTCCGCTCCCTCGAGACGATCCTTATCGAGAAAGGGGTCTTCACACAGGGAGAGCTGGAGGCTCGTTGGGAGGTGGAATGAGGATGGCCCCGCGATTCTCTACGGGATCCCGCGTCCGCGTTCGTGTCGATTCTCCCTCAGGGCACTTCCGGACGCCCGCGTACGTCCAGGGCAAGGTCGGCCGCGTCGAGGGAGTCCACGGCGAGTTCCGCAATCCGGAGTCCCTCGCCCACGGGGGGGACGGTCTCCCGAGGCGTACCTTATACTTGGTGGGGTTTGGAATGGATCACGTGTGGGAGGACGAGGGTCTCAGTCGACACCGTGTCTACGTAGACCTCTACGAGCACTGGTTGGAACCCGTATCGGGGCCAGAAGATGGCTGACAACGAAGGAGCAGCCACGCGGGCTCGCGCCCTCATCGCCCTCCTCGTGGAGAAGGAAGTCGTGACGGAGGAGGAGTTGGAGCGCGCGCAGGAAGAGATGGCCACATGGAATCCTGCCATCGGGGCCCGCGCCGTGGCGAAGGCCTGGATGGATCCGAGGTTCCACGGCCGCCTCATGGAGGATGCGAATGAGGCCTTCGCCGAACTCGGCGTGACGGACGAGCTTCCCGATCGTCTCGTCGCCTTGGCCAACACACCCAGGATCCACAACGTCGTCGTGTGCACCCTCTGCTCGTGTTACCCCTCCCGCGTCCTCGGGCCCGCCCCGGAGTGGTACAAGAGCTTGAACTATCGCGCGCGGACCGTACGCGAGCCTCGCGTTGTCCTTGAGGAGTTCGGGGTCACCTTGGACCCGGAAGTCGAGGTTCGGGTGTATGACAGCACCGCGGACGTTCGCTACCTCGTCGTCCCCATGCGGCCCGCGGGAACGGAGGACATGGACGAAGCCGCGCTGTCCGGTCTGGTCACCCGAGACAGCATGGTGGGCGTCGGTCTGGCCGGGACCAACAATCGATAAGGCTGTCCAGGTCGCTCAGATCGCATCTCGGTGAGACCTCGCGGGACCCGAGACAGGGAGGCTCCGCGCTCCTAAATTCCCTCGGGGCGATTCCGACCGAAACTCCAGAGCCGGTCGCCCTGACGCACCACCAGAGCCCCGCAGGCCTTGCATTGAAGATAGGTGGTGCTGCCCCCGGTGCCAAGGGTTTCCCACTCGACGTGCTTACAGGTCACCGGAAGCTCCGTTGGCGTCCGATCCCTGGCCGGAGCGAAGCCTCCGGAAGGAACCGAGGCGGAGGCGACGGCGACCGGCGGACGGGCATCCGTCCTGTGGCCCAGAATGCGAGAGCCTCGCCTGCCGTTTTGGCGCCGTCTTGCAACGCGCTGGCGCAGTCCAGCCCAGAGTCGACCGGGGGAGGAAGGACGCGTGGTTCGGGTCTGCGCCAAGAGTCGATCTACCTCCGCCTCTCCGTATTCCATCGTGAAGTAACGGGCGAGTTCTGCCTCTCTTCGCCCATGGCCCTGACCATCGTTTCTCGGGTCCCATGCCCACATCTTTCTCACCTATCCCGAAAGATGGAGGGGGAGACCATGCCGTTTGAGCCGTCGTACGGAGCCGTTGTACGACGGGTGAAGAGTTAATACCCCCGTTCTACACTTGACAGGTCCGAGATTGAGCCGGAGGTGTCCGGGTGTCTAAAGTAGGAATTCCGCAAACCGAAGAGCGAATGTATGCCGCGACGTTCAAGGCCCGACACGACTGTTTGGTCGGAAACCAGTCGCGCGAGAATCCGGACTTACGCATTCTTCACTGGTGTCTCAACAACCGAGACATCTTCCAGGTGACGGGTCCGAAAAAGCAGATCGAGGAGTTCGAGGCGTGGGTGGACAAGGTGTTCGAGATGCGTCAGAGCTCGGAGGCCTCCGACGGCGTCCTCATGATCACACGGGGGTGTGCGTGCGATGTGGGGAAGTCCATCTCCAGTGTCGTCGAGGAGGTCGGGGCCTGGGAGATTGCACCGATTGTGTACGAGAACGGCTGGGAGTCATGGCGGGTCATCACGTGGGACGACGGGACCATGCGGACCCTCTTCCGTGGTCTCCAGGAGCTGGGCGAGGTCGACATCCGATCGCTTCGCCCCATCGAGAACGCCAAGATGGAGCAGATGATGCTCATGCCCGCCGCAGACATCTTCGCGGACCTGACGCAGCGGCAGATCGCCGCCCTCAACCTGGGACTCGATCACGGGTACTACTCCGTTCCCAGCGAGACCAAGGTGGAAAACCTGGCCCAGGGCGCGGGGCTCTCCCCCTCGACCTTCAGCGAGCACCTCCGAAAGGCGGAGACGCGAATTCTACGCAACCTCCGTCCGTACTTGCAGGCTTACGCCACGCGGACACCCAACGACTTCGCGATGGGCCGCCTACGTCACTCTTGAACGACCT
>JAZFPV010000049.1:0-4556 GCA_036444795.1 Thermoplasmata archaeon | reverse complement strand
ATGGGTGGCCCTCCCGGCGGCATGGGTGGCATGGGCGGTATGGGTGGCATGGGAGAAGGGGAATTCTAGATACCCCCAACCTCCCGGACCCCCCGGGAGGCCGCTGCCTTGAGTAAGGAGGCCCCGCAGGCACAGGAGGGGCAGGACCCCGAAACGGCCGAGGTCGAAGCAGAGCCTGACGATAGGCCCGAGCCATCTGAAGACCCCGCTCAGCGCCTCGCGGACCTCCAGAACCAGATGGCCTACCTCCAGGCGGAGCTGGAGAACCAGCGGAAGCGGGCGGCCAAGGAGCGTATCGACCTCCTTCGGTATGGTTCGGAGGGGGTGTTACGGCGGATCTTGCCGGTCCTCGATGAGCTTGAGCTGGCCGTGGGTGCCATGACGGATCGGGGAGACGACCTCACCGCTGGCTTACGGATGGTGTACGAGAATTTGATGAAGGTCCTGCGATCCGAGGGCCTACAGGAGGTCGAGGCGGACGGCCAGCCCTTCGACCCCTACCTGCACGAAGCCGTGGACTTCGTCGAAGCGGACGACGAGGGTCGGATTGTCGAGGTGGTGACCAAGGGTTATCGCATGGACACGAAGATTCTTCGCCCCGCCCGTGTGGTCGTGAGCAAGAAAGAAGGTGATTCCGATGGCTAAAATGATTGGGATTGACTTAGGAACGACGAACTCCGAGGCGGCCGTCCTGCAAGGCGGTCGACCCGTGATCATCCCCAGCGCCGAGGGAAGCTCGTACGGCGGGAAGAACTTCCCCTCTGTGGTGGCATTTACGGAGGACGGAGAGATCCTCGTCGGGGAGCCAGCAAAGCGCCAGGCAGTCCTTAACCCCGATGGGACGATCATGCAGATCAAGCGGGAGATGGGGACCGACAAGAAGGTGAAGGTGCGTGGGAAGTCGTACACCCCCCAAGAGATTTCCGCGCGCATCTTGGGTAAGATCAAGACGGACGCGGAGGCCTTCCTCGGAGAAGAGGTCGCCCAGGCCGTCATCACGGTCCCGGCCTACTTCAACGACAACCAGCGGCAGGCCACCCGAGACGCGGGAACCATCGCCGGCCTCCAGGTCGAACGCCTCATCAACGAGCCCACCGCCGCGGCCTTCGCCTACGGCCTGGAGAGGCAGGAGGAAGCGAAGATCGCCGTCCTGGACCTAGGCGGCGGCACCTTTGACGTCACCCTGATGGAGATGGGCGAGGGGGTCTTCGAAGTCATCAGCACGAACGGGGACACGCGCCTCGGCGGCCTGGACATGGACAACGCCATCATCGAGGCCATCGTGGAAGAGTTCGAAAAGAAGGAAAAAGTGAACCTCCGGGACGACCGGAACGCCATGCAGCGCGTCCGGGACGCGGCGGAGAAGGCCAAGATCGAGCTCTCGGGCACCACGACAACCACGCTCAACTTGCCTTTCCTTACCGAACGGGAGGGTAAGCCGGTCCACTTGGAGACCGCCTTGACCCGCGCCAGACTGGAGCAGCTCGTAGAGCCCGTATTGGAGCGCACGGTGAAGCCCATCCAACAGGCCTTCAAGGATGCCAAGTGGGACTTCGGGGACGTGCAGCACGTGATTCTCGTCGGCGGGCCGACCCGCATGCCCATCGTCCGGAACCACTTCAGCAAGGTCCTCGGGCGAAAGGCCGAACGGGGCATCGACCCCATGCAGTCCGTCGCCCTCGGGGCGGCGCTTCAGGCAGGCGTCCTGGCCGGCGATGTCAAGGACATCCTGCTGTTGGATGTGACGCCTCTTAGCCTCGGCATCGAGACGCTGGGCGGCGTCTCCACGAAGCTCATCGATCGAAACGCGACCATCCCGACCAAGAAGGAGCAGATTTTCAGCACGGCGGATGACAATCAGAACACCGTAGAGATCAACGTTCTCCAAGGAGAGCGGTCCATGGCCTCCGATAACGTCTCTCTAGGGAAGTTCCTGCTTACGGGCATCCCTCCGGCCCGCCGGGGGGTCCCCCAGATTGAGGTGGCCTTCGACATCGACGCCAGCGGCATCCTCCACGTGGCCGCCAAGGATCTGGGGACCGGGAAGGAGGAGAACCTCACCATCGTCGCCCCTCAGCGTCTCTCCGAGGACGAGATCGACCGGATGGTCACCGACGCGGAGGCCTTTGCGGAGGAAGACCGCAGGCGCAAGGAGCTGGCCGACACCAGGAACCAGGCCGACGGCCTCGTCTATGCCACGGAGAAGATGCTTAAGGAAGTGGAAGACAAGGTCGAAGAGTCCACCCGCAAAGCCGTCGAAGAGAAGATGGAAAATCTCAGGAAGGCCCTGGAGACGGACGATCTGCAGAAGCTCAAGGTGGGAATCGAGGAACTCAACGCCGAGGCCCAAAAGATCGGCACCGAGGTCTACCAGAAGGCCGAGGAAGAACGGGCCCGAGAGGAGGCCAAGGAGTCCAAGGATGCCTCCGAACCGGACGTAGTCGACGCCGAATTTGAGGACGTTGACGAGGATAACGACTGAGGAAACCTTATTGCGCGCACCTTCCGTGTAACAACCTCTCCATGGCGAAGCGCAATTATTACGAGGTCCTGGGCGTCCCGAAAGACGCCTCCGGGCCGGAGATCAAGAAGGCCTACCGCCGTCTCGCGAAGAAATACCATCCCGATCTCAACAAGGACAAGGCCAAGGAGGCGGAGGCCAAGTTCAAGGAGCTTTCCGAGGCCTACGAGATCCTGATGGACGGCGAGAAGCGCTCCCTCTACGATCGCTACGGCACCGCGGGGGCGCAGCGGGCGTTCGGAGCCCAGGGCTTCGACTGGTCCGATTTCACCCACTTCGGCGACCTGGATGACATCTTCGGAAGCGGCGTCTTTCGCGACTTCTTCGGGGGCGCCGCCGCCTCCTCTCGGGGAAGCCCCTTCGAAGAGTTCTTCCGCCGGTCCGGACAAGCTCCGTTCGGTCCATCCCGCGGTCGGGACCTACGAATGGACCTCGCGGTGACTTTGGAGGAGGTGGCCAAGGGTGCCCAGAGGGAGATCCAGGTTCCCCACGGCGTCACTTGTGAAGACTGCCGAGGAACCGGAGCGAAGAACGGCCACGTATCGGATTGCCCCGCATGCGACGGGACCGGACAGGTCCGGGACGTGCGCCGGAGCGGGTTCGGCCAGATGATTACCATTACCCCCTGCACCCGCTGCCGCGGCGAGGGCAAGCTGGCCTCGGAGAAGTGCCCGGAATGCCGCGGACGCGGAGCGATTCAAAAGACCTCCAAGGTCTCTGTCGCCATTCCGAAGGGGGCCCGGGAGGGACTAAGCCTCCGGGCTCTCGGCCAGGGAGAGGCGGGCGACCGGGGAGGACCCGCGGGAGACCTCTACCTGGTCCTCCATGTCAAGAAACACGGCCGATTCAAGCGAGATGGACGAAACGTCGTCTTAGAGGTGCCGGTCACCGTCTCACAGGCCGCCCTGGGAGGTGAGCTCACCGTCCCGACTCTCTTCGGGAGAGCCACCCTGAAGGTGCCTCCCGGAACCCAGACCAATACGCCCTTTCGGCTTCGGGGCAAGGGACTACCCGACCTGAACGGGAGCCGTCGGGGCGATCAGCTTGTCCGGGTGGTCGTCAAGACCCCGAAGAAACTGTCGGCGGAGGAAAGGAAGCTCTTCCGAAACCTGGGAGACTCCCTGGGGGAGTACGCCGACTCCCATCAGGATACCTCGTTCCGGACACGTTAGGTCGGGGCGCATTTCTTAACCGCCGTCACGGTTGGCCTATCGTGAGAAGGGTTCTGGGGGTCCTGACCCGGGACTTTCGACTGTACCATGACCTCATCTCCCATCTGAAGGAACGAGAGATTCCTTTCCAGAGCCTCTCCTTCGACGTGGATGTCCCCATCGAGATTGGCGTCGTGTTGAGCACCTCGGAGGAGGCCCCGACCATCGACTTCCCATTCATCGTGGCCGTCGACGAGATTCCGGATGCGGTGGCCAAAGCGCAACAGTTGCTCCGGGGAAAGACGCACTTTCGAGAGATTGTCATCGGCATCGATCCCGGACCGCGGCCTGGGGCGGCCATTCTAGGGGATGGGGAGGTCATCGATTCGCGGACCGGCGCTTCCCCGGAAGCGGTTCTTGAAATCTGCCTCGGTGTCCTCCGCACCTACACATGCGAGGCGTTCCAGGTCCGTATCGGGCACGGTGACCCGACTCACCGCAACCGCATCATCAACGTACTGACGCGCCAGGGCTTTCGGATCGAGATCGTGGACGAGCAGGGAACGACGCGACACGACAGGAGACGCGAGGATGCCCGCGACATCGAAGCCGCCACGGACATCGCGATGGGCCGGGGGGTCCGGGCCGAGACCTCCTACGCGATTCTCCCCACACATGGGGAAGTGAAGAACATTCAACGAAGCAGCCGCATCCGCTCCGGGGGCCGCCTGACGATCTCGCAGGGGCTGGCCGAAAAGGTCGCGCGGGGCGATATGACCCTGACCGAAGCCATCCAGGCGTCGACCACCGAGACCGGTTGACCTCGATTATCAGGCACGGCCAGGTAACCCATATCATCAAATAGCGCCGCTCGTGTTGAGCAA
>JAZFPV010000048.1:0-2179 GCA_036444795.1 Thermoplasmata archaeon | reverse complement strand
GGGGGCTGTAAACAAGGAGGCGTAGTAGGTTCATCGCGGCCTGCGTCCGTCGCACGTCCCCCGACGGGAACGTGGGCGTTCCCCACGCCTCCCGCACAATATCCGGGGGAGGCGAGACGAGAGGTCGCGTGGGCAGGGCGGACCGAGACGGCGGTTCTGTTCCGCCCTCTCTTGACCAATACTCCCCAAACGCCAGATGGAAGGTCGTGCGATCCTCGGGCCGTTTGACGAGCGTGGTCCGTGACGCGAGGTAGAATTCTTCCCTTTCCAGAGGATTCACGTATGCCAACGCCTGCGCCAGGTCCAACTCCTCACCCAACCCGACGGCGATTCCCCTTGCCCGAAGGAAGGGGAAGAACCCCGCCAGTCGTTGGGTGAGGCGGTTGGGGCGATCCATCAGAGCTCCTCAGGACTCCAGGAGCACGTCGACCTTCTCCTCCAGATAGCGGAGGTCCTCTACCTCTTTCGCGATGAACCCCAGGGTCTCCCGCAGCGTGTCCCCATCTACATGCTCCACGTCGAGCGCGAGGAGGGCCGCCACCCAATCCAGGGTCTCCGAGATGCCGGGTTTCTTCAGGATCTCCTCGTCCGTCCGAACGCGCTGCACGAAGGCCAGGACCTCCTCGGCGAGGGCTTCGTCAAGCTCGGGGACTCGACGACGAAGGATGGCACGCTCCTTTTCCAAGGAGGGGTAGTCGATGTACAGGTACAGGCAGCGGCGCTTGAGGGCATCGCTCAACTCCCGGGTCCGATTCGAGGTGATGACCACGAAAGGAATCCGTTCCGCCCGATAGGTCCCAATCTCCGGGATCGTCACTTGGAACTCCGAGAGGAATTCCAGGAGGAGTCCCTCGAACTCTTCGTCCGCTCGATCAATCTCGTCGATGAGGAGCGTGGGAGGCCGCGGGCCATCGTGGTTGAGCGCCTGAAGGAGGGGGCGCCGGAGGAGGAACTCCTCGGAAAAGATCTCCGCCTCCAGCTCCGCAGGGTTCTTTTGCCTCTCCTGCAGCCGAATCGCCAGCAGTTGCTTGGGATAGTTCCACTCGTATAGCGTGGCTTGCGCGTCCAGGCCCTCGTAGCACTGGAGGCGGATGAGCTCCGTGTCGAGGGCTTCCGAGAGGGCCCGGGCGATGTCGGTCTTGCCACACCCCGGCTCGCCCTCGACGAGAAGCGGCTTGCCGAGCCTCAGCGAGAGGTATACGGCCATCGCGACGGCGCGGTCGGCGACGTATCCTTGCTTCTCAAAGGCGGCAACGACCTCCTCTGGCCTGCCGAAGGGCGCTTCGTCCGTCATTCACCTGTCCATCCGCGGTCGTCCTGGTGGTTCTGATGCGCGCATCGGATGAAAGCCCTTTCCTTCGGGCACCCAGTCGATTCCCGAGCGGACGACTCAGGGCGTCTCCGTCTCTAACGAGATGGGTTCGGCCCCGCTTAGTTGGCGCGGGGGGAATTCCCGGACGTAGGCACCGTAGTAGGGGACCCGATTGGCTACCACCCGGCGGAAGGCGGCCCGGATTCCCTCATCCGACAGTCCGCGAACGGCAAGGAGGTCGTCATTCCGGTTGAGGCATCCCTTGAGTTTCCCATCGTGAGTCAATCGGATGCGGTGGCAGTTCTCGCAAAACTCCTGGTTGTAGACGGGATCCACGATTTCCACCCGGGCTCCCTTGAGACAGTAGATGCGGCGGCCGTGGGCACGCCGGATGTCGATCCGGTCCGCCTGCTTGGCCAGCCAAGCGGCCACCCCGTCGATGTCGACCATCCAGTCCTCATGTCCCGTGAGCTCGGGCATGTACTGGATGAGCTGGAGTACGAGGCCTCCTCGGCCCTTCTCCACATACTCGAGCATCTGCGGGATCTGGGGAAGGGTGTACTTCATGACGACCATGTTTAGCTTGACGGGCGTCAGGCCGACCTCCAGCGCCCGCGCGATGCCCTTCAGCACGGGATGGATGTCCGCTCCGCGAACGGCCTTGAACACCCCGGCGTTGATGCTATCGATGGAGATGTTCACCCGCGTCAGGCCCGCTTGCCGGAGCCGCGCCGCCCGTGGCGCGAGCATGGAGCCGTTCGTGGTGAGGGAGACGTTGGGGATGTGCCGGGCGCTGCGGGCGACGATTTCCTCGAGATCCGGGCGCACCAACGCTTCGCCCCCTGTGAGGTGCAGGCTGGTGAACTC
>JAZFPV010000047.1:0-5590 GCA_036444795.1 Thermoplasmata archaeon | reverse complement strand
CGCACCTTCGGCGCAAGCGTTATGCCGGATGCCTCCGCCGAGATTGCCGAGGGGGAGCGGTTCCTGAGTCGGCTCGACTACGACCAAGCCTACAGCCAGTTCCGGGCCGCGGCGAAGAAGGACCCCGAAAACGCCTACGCTCACTTCTGCCAGGCGGAATCCGCCCTCGGGGTCAACGACGCCGAACCGGGGGACATCGCGAGTCTGTACCAGCGGGCCGTCGAGCTGGAGCCGGACAATCCCCAGTACCTCAACGCCTACGGCCTGTTTTGTATCGACATCGGCCGATTCAAGCAGGCGGAAGAGGCGTTCAACCACGCCGCCGAGGTGGATGAGGAGAACGCGGCCCTCTACTACTCGGACTTTGCCGTGAACTACTACCGACAGGCGCCTGTGGTGATGGCTCAGTACATGGATGCCACGACGGAGCGGATGATTGCGAAGAAGGCGGTGGATTATCTCCTCAAGGCCCTTGACATGACCGAAGAGGAGATGCGTAGCCTACTCGCGGAGTAGGCACGGCCATCAGGTCCGAACGCCCGCGATGCAGTTCGAGCAGAGCCCTTCCGGTGAATGGAGGTGCCGGGGGCAGACGAGACGCCCGCACAGGCGGCAGCTCGCCACGGCGGCCTCCGAGCAGATGTAGCACAGGCCTCGCATCATCCGTCGGGAAAGGGGTCATCCGGGGTATTAAGGTCTCGCGGGCGACCGGGGAAGGCCACGACAGGGCTGGCGGACCGAATCCAGAATCCTCATAAGCCTTTCCCCGATGATGTCGGCGTGCCAGCCGGTGAACCGGATTGCATCTTTTGTCGCATCGTCCGGGGAGAAGAGGAGGCCGCCCTGGTGTACGAAGACGATACGTATCTGGCCTTCATGGACATCCAACCCATCAACCCGGGCCACATCCTCGTCCTTCCCAAAGTGCATCAGGAGACCGTCTTCGACATGGTCCCCGAGGAGGCCGGTGCGCTCTTCGCCCAGGCGGCCCGTCTCGCGGTGGCCGTGAAGGAGGCGATGGGAGCGGACGGAATCAACATCGGACAGAACAACGGGCGCGCCGCGCAGCAGATCGTGCCCCACGTCCACGTGCACGTCATCCCGCGCTACGCCGATGACTCCCCCGCCGGGCGCTGGCCTTTGCGCAAGACGGTCCCCCTCGCGGACTTGGAGGACCTGGCCCAGGCGATCCGCGCCTCGGTATAGGCAGGCTACCCCCGGAGCTCGCCGAGGGTCGTGACCCGCTCCGCCACCGCGTTGTGCTTGTGAATCGACTCCTCGCTCTCGCTTCGGACCCACACCTGGACGTCGTCGGGGAAATCCGGGTAGCGTTTGAGCACGCGCGCAAGGATCTCCCGCACGACGTCTTCCACGAAACGGGGTTCCCGATGGGCCTGCTCCACCACTTCGGCCTCATCCCCGCGTTTCAGGATTTCGTACGTGGGAGAGCTTAGGCTGTGCTCCACCATGTCAATGAGGTCATTGGCCTCCACGGCGCCGCCCTCGGGGATCTCCACGAGGAAGCGGGTGACGTTGCGCTGGTTATGGGTGATGATGGGCGTCCCGTCCTCCGGCTCGTTGCCCTCCTGGGCCCGGCGAAACTTGATGGTCTCCATCGCACAGGGACACGCGGTCATCCCCATGACCTCCACCCCGATCGACTTCTCAACGATCAGGGGGCTGCTGCGGGTCGCCCGGGCCCGCGCCAGGAGGACGTAGCGCTCCGTGGTCCTCTTCCCGAGGGGTGTCTTTCGCTGGAGGAAGTAGTCCGCCTGGGAGGAGACCTCGCCGTAGGTGGCGTACTCGTGTCGCTCCAACAGCTGCCGCGCGATGTCGGCACAGACACCCTCCAGGCTGGACACAGGATCCCGGACGCTCTCCTCCACGATCTCACTCACCACCTCCAGGTTGCGAGAGAGATGGGAGCCCTTCATGGTGGCCGGCAGGTCCACAAAGATGTCGAAATCGGCCGTCAGCGTATCCGAACGGTCTGGACGGCGGATGTGCACCGGCTTCTTGACGCCCGTAACCCCGACGCGCGTCAGCTTGAATCGGAGTTCGGCGGGACGACTCTGAACATCGGGATCCAGCATGAACCAAAGCTTCCTAGTCGGCTCTGCTTCTTAATCCTAGTGCAGAATGGGCCCGACCGCGTGCCCTAGACGGTGGCGGCCTTCCAGGCGCCCGTCTGAAACCGCTGCCTCACGATGACGGAGCGGATGTAATACTCGATGGGCAAGGCGGCCCACACTCCGACGATTCCTAGCCCGAGCTGAAACCCCAGGATGAAACTCAGGGGGAGACGCAAGCCGTAGATGCCCACCAAGGTCGCGTAGAACGGCCAGCGGGTGTCCCCCGCCCCCCGCAGGGCGCCCGACATGCTGAAAAAGAGCCCCGTGGCGGGGATGCTGAGGGCATGAATGCGGATGAACAGGACCGTGAGGTTCACGACCGCGACGTCGCTCGTGAAGGCGAGGGCGATGAAGGGGGCGCCGATGAAGATGACGATCGCGGCGATGCCCATGATGAGAAGGGCCAGTTTCGTCGATTCGCGTCCGCTGCGTTCCGCCTCTTCGGGCCTCTCCGCGCCGAGGTTCTGCCCGACCAGGGCGGCCACGGCGATGCTGAACCCCAGGCCCGGCATGAAGGCGAAGGACTCGATGCGCAGACCGATGTTGTGGGCGGCAAAAGCCTCCGTCCCGAAGGACACCACCATGGCAATCCAGATGAGGATGCCCACCTGGAACGCCACCTGCTCCATGCCCGCCGGCGCCCCGATCCGCAGGATGCGCCGCACGGTCGTCCGATTCCATAACGGCCGGGGTCGACGGAGTTGGAGGCGTAGCTTCCCGCGGAGGAAGAGCGCGAGGTAGACGACAGCTCCTAGGGCGAACGAGATCGAGGTGCCGATGGCGGCGCCGAACACTCCCAAGGGAGGGATGATTAGCTCCAATCCGCCCAACGCGAACCGGGCGCCGAAGATGAGGAGAAAGTTCAGCACGACGTTGGAGACGTTGATGAGAAGACCGACGAGAAGGGGGGTGACGGTGTCTCCGGCGCCCCGGAGGGCTGCAATGGAGATGAACATGACGAACAGGAACGGCGCGGCGAGGAAGACCGTCCGAATGTAGGTTCCGCCTGCAGCGACCACATCGGGCTCGGCCCCGAAGAGGGAGACGATGGTCTCCCCGAACAGAAACCCGACGAGGATGATGGGCAACGACAGGACGACACCGAGGAGGAGGCTCTGGCCGAGAACACGGCTTGCGCGCTCGGATTCCTTCGCCCCGAAAAAGCGGGATACGAGGGCGACGGTCCCGGTGGTAATGGAGATCATGAGGGTGAAGGTGACGAACACCATCTGGCCCCCGAAACCCACCGCTGCCAGGGCCACCGCCGGATTCGGGAGCCGCCCCACCATGAGCAAGTCGACGGTGGTGGCGAGCGTCTGGAAGAGGTTGGCCAGAATGACGGGCCACGCCAGGGCCAGAATCGTCCGACGTGTCGCGCCGTTCGTGCCCGAGAGCAGCCGCATGCCCGACGCAGGCGGGGCCTCGTTATCCCCCTATGCCCACGAAGGGGGGAGGGCTACTCGCCCACCAGCTGAACGAGGACCTTCCTCTGCCGCGGCTTGTTGTCCAGATCGACGAACACGACCTGCTGCCAGGTCCCCAAGAGGGGACGGCCCCCCTCGAAGGGAATCGAGAGGCTTGGGCCTAGGAAGGCCGCGCGCACGTGGGAGTGCCCGTTGCCGTCTTGCCACGTCTTCTGGTGCTCGTAGTCGAGGCCTTTCGGGAACAACCGCTCCAGGGCCCGGGGCAGGTCCTGGAGGAGTCCCGGTTCATACTCGAGGGTCGTGATGGCGCTCGTGGAGCTCGAGGAGAAGACACAGGCGATCCCGTTCTGCAGCCGGGATCGGCGGATGACTTCCGTTAGCTCCGATGTGAGATCCCGAATCTCGACCTCGCCCTCAGTCTCAAAGCCAATGGTGTCACGAAACGTCGGCATCGAGGCCCCTCGACACCGAGGGCCATTATGTGCATTGCGGGCCTACCGGATTTCCACGACTCCCGCGGGACTTACGGAGACGGGGTCCGCGGCCTTCCCGGTCGACCAGGCGGTGGCACGGACGGGAAGGCGCGTGTTCCCCCGGGGGAGGCCTTCGAGGAAATCGGCCATCTCCTCGAGGACAGTTAACGGAAAGGCGCCACTGATGCGCTCTCGAAGGTCCAACAAGACCTGCCCCAACATCTCGTTGACTGACTGAGCCGCATCGCCTCGCGCTTCGATGCCGGGGAAGTCCATGGCGGCATCGTTGTCGAGGACGAGAAGGCCGTCCGTGTAAGCCCGGAGCCTATGAAGCCCCTTGGCGGCCGTTTTGCCGAGGTCCTCCCGACGAAACGGCCATGCAAGGAGGGCCAGGATCGAGAGACCGCGCTCCCGGGCCAGCTCGGCAACCACGGGAGCAACGCCCGTCCCCGTCCCCCGCCCGAGGCCCGCCATGAGGAAGAGAATGTCTCCTTCCAATAACTCGCGGATCTCGTCCCGGTGGCGTAGGGCCGTCGCCTTGCCTCGACTCGGGTCCCCTCCTGTGCCGAGTTTCGCAGGTGTGGGAAGGTAGAGTTGTTTCTCGATGCCCGAGAGGGCCAAGGCGTAATCGTCCGTGTCCAAGGCCACGACCCGGAGGCCGGGGCCAGGGTCCACGGCCTGAAGCATCCTGACCCCCGCGCCTCCGACTCCAACTAGAATGAGGCGGGGTTCCTCGGGCAGGCTCGGGAGCGCGTTCAGGATCTCCTGCGCCGTTTCCCGTTCGATCATGTCGAACTCCTAATGTCGGTGGGGACAGGGGAGGGGGCTGTCGTGCATCCCATCCCTTCTGACAGTGCCAAAGGCACGGCCCTCTTTGCTTGCCGACGACAGGTCTCCCCTGTTCACCCACACGCCTTGCAGTGTAACCCCTACCCGTCTCTCTCTAGCTCAACCGGAAAGATCTTCCCGGAGGCCCGGCCCATGGACTCCTGATGGGCGAGGATGTCCTTCACCCGTTGCCGGGAGAGCCCCTCCTCGATGAGCCGTTGGGCTGCCTGTTCCCGGCTCAAGAAGTAGCCGTTTTGGATCAAGGCATCCAGGAAATCCAGATAGGATGAGGGAATCTCGGCCGTCACACGCGTGCTACGCCCTTCGAGCGATTCTAGGAGCTGTCGCAGGGCGGCACGACACAGCTGGGAGCGGCTCGCGTATCCGGGCCTCGTCTTCAGGAGGCGATCGAGGCGGGCCAGGATGTCCCGGTCGAGTCGGATCGTGATTCGCTCGTTCGATTCCATGGAGGACGGACCTCGGTTTCCGGTATGACATGAGTCATATCCGGTTGCTGGTCCGCCAGGCATTCGGAGGTCCCTATATAACGATTATGACAATTGTCATATCAAATCGGACGTCTATTTCCACTAGAGGGGGGTGCGGGAAAGGGTTTAAGAAACCTTGCTCCTAGACTGCGCGGATGTCTGGCCAGGGGTACGACTGGCGGACGGCGGAGGCGCGCTGGCAGGAACGATGGGCGGAGGCCAAGACCTTCGAAGCTCGAGCCGAC